>DATLTC010000050.1 GCA_035533755.1 Gemmatimonadaceae bacterium | reverse complement strand
GGCGTCACCGCGGCGATGGTCGCCGCGGGCGATTCGATGTTCAGCGCGCCCAAGAGCTGCAACGGCTGCCACGGCATGGGCGGCGTGAATGGACGCAACGGCCCCAATCTCACCACCGGGGACTTCGACCACATCGACGGGAGCTACGAGTCCATCGTGCACATCGTGACCGTGGGTATCACGAAGAAGGAACTCCAGCATCCCGAGGAACATCGCTTTCCGATGCGCCCCCGCGGCGGCCACGACCTGACGGACGACCAGATCCGCGACATTGCCGCGTACGTGTGGACGCTGAGCAACCACTAGGCGGGCGCGACCGGTCGGGCGCGCCCGCGCCCGACCGGTCGCGGTCAGATCGTGATCGTCCCTTCGCAGACGATGACGCTGCTCCCGCCCACGCGCACGCCGGTGATCCGGCCGTGCGCCTTATCGGTCTCCACCTCGAGGATGCTGGGCCGGCCCATCTCGAATCCCTGTTCCACGATCCAGCGCAGCGTGCCGTCGGTCTGCGCGCTGCGCATGCCCAGGTAGCCGCCCAGCGCGGCGCAGGCGCTGCCGGTGGCTGGGTCCTCGAGCACGTTCAGGCCCGGTGCGAACATGCGGGCACGCACGTCGGAGCCCTCGCGCTCCGGATCGAACGAGAACACGAATACTTCCGGCGCCCACGTGCCGCGCAGCACGCGCTCCCAGACGTCCATCTTCACGCGCGTGCGGGCCACCGCATCGCGGCTGGCCAGCGGGATGAACAGGAAGGGCAGTCCGCACGACACCGCTTGGGGCGCGTACGCGTCGCCGAGCAGATCGTCGGGCCGGAGCGAGAGCACCTCGGCCAGCGCGTCGCGCGATGGCGGCGTGGGCCCCGTTTCCGGCAGTTTGGCCACCGAGAGTTGCGCGAACACCGGGCGGCCTCCCTCCTCGCGAATCGTCACCGGCACCGGGCCCACGCCCTCTTCGAACACGATGGGCGTATGGCGGCCGGTGAGCGTCACCTCGCCGAGGTGCGCCAGCACGTGCGCCGTGCCCACCGTGGGGTGGCCGGCAAAGGGCATCTCGCGTTCGGGCGTGAAGATGCGCACCCGCCGCGTGTGCCGCGGATCGGCGGGCGGCAGGACGAACGTGGTCTCGGAGTAGTTGAACTCGCGCGTGATGTCGAGCATCAGCTCCGAGGGGATCTCCCGCGCGTCGGGAAACACGGCCAGCTGATTGCCGCCGAAGCGGCGGTCGGTGAAGACATCGGCGGTCACGTAGCGCACTTGCATGGCGGAGTTGGTCGAGGGGAAATATCTGATTGCCTCATGACTGAACAACGTAGGACGGTAGTACGGTAGGGGGGTAGTTGGTAAACGGCGTTCCGCAGTCATCGGTCCTACGCCCCTACACTCCTACCCTCCTACGCTCCCATCACGGAATCTCCCCGCCGAGAACCACCGCTAACTTCCGGCTGTCGATGTTCCCGCCCGATACCACGCACGCCACGCGCTTCGCGCCCAGCGCGTGCGCCAGCGCCGCCGCCACGGGCGCCGCCCCCGCGCCCTCCGCCACCACGCGCGAACGCTCGGCCAGCATCCGCACCGCATCGGCCACCTGCCGCACCGATACCACCAGCGACCCGGCCAGCACCTCGCGCGCCAGCGGCCAGATCTGTTCCAACACGCCCTTGCCGCCGATGCCGTCGATGAACGTGGGCGTGTACTCCACGGCCACCGGAGCGCCGGCGGCGAGCGACGCCGAGAAGGGCGCCGCCGTCTCCACCTCGCACGCGTACACCTTCACGCCGGGCCGCAGGGCGCGCGCCGCGCAGGCGATCCCGCACGCCAGCCCGCCGCTCCCGTACGGCACGAGGATCGCGTCCACGTCGGGCAGATCCTCCACGATCTCCAACCCGATGGTCGCGTTCCCCGCGATCACGGTAGGGTCGGCGCCGGGATGGATGAACGTTCCCGTCTCGCCGGGCACGCCGAACTCGACGATCGCCTTCCACCAGTCGGCGAACGGCACGAGCACCACGGTCGCCCCCAGCCGGCGGATCGCGTCCAGCTTGGTCGCGGGCGCATGGTCGGGCGCGATCACCCGGCAGGGCACGCCCAATTCGCGCGCCGCCCAGGCCACGCCCTGCGCCATGTTGCCCGCGCTCGCCGTGTATACCCCGTGGCGCAGGCGGTCCGGCGGCAGCAGGCGCATGGCGTTGAGCGCGCCGCGCAGCTTGAACGATCCGATCGGCTGCAGGGTCTCGAGCTTGAGATGGATCTCGGACGCGGCATCCACGTGCAGCCGCACGAGGGGCGTGCGCACCGCGGTGCCGGCAATCCGGCCGCGCGCGGCCTGGATGTCGGACAGGGGAATCGGGGCCAGCGGCGGGTGGGTGGACGGCAACGGACGCTCCGGGATGTGTGCGGCGATGGGCGCCGCGCCGCGTGCTATTCGCTGGGCGGACGACGCCCGCCCAGCGCGACTTCCGTTCCCACGCCTTCACGCTCGGCGCGCTCGTACACGTGGCACGCGGCCGCCAGATCCTCCACTGCGAGCCCCAACGACTTGAACAGCGTGATCTCGGCAGGCGCGGTGCGCCCCAGCGCCTTGCCCGTGAGTATCTCCCCCAGCTCGGCCACCACGCTCCGCTCCGACACCAGTCCCTCGCGCATCGGCGCCAGGAAATCCTCCGACTCGTGGAGCAGCGATTCGCGCCGGTCGGCGAACACGCGCGCCGTGGCCACGGCGGCGCTGTCCAGTTCGCGCGCGCCGGGCTGCGACGCGCCCACCGCGTTCACGTGCACTCCGGGCTCCAGCCATTCGCCGCGCAACACCGGCTCGCGCGACGACGTCACCGTGCAGATCACGTCGGCGCGGCGCACGGCGCGCGGCGCCGAGTCGGCCACCTCCACCGCGATGCCGTGGGCGCGCTCCGCCCACGCCGCGAACGCGGCGGCGTGATCGCGTGTGCGGCTCCACACGCGCACGGTCGTGATCGGGCGCACGAGGGCAATCGCTTCCAGATGAGTGCGCGCCTGCACGCCGCTGCCCAGCAGCGCCAGCGTGCACGCGTCCTCGCGGGCCAGCAGCCGCGTGGCCACGGCCGACACCGCCGCCGTGCGAATGGCCGTGATCGACGACGCGTCGAGCATCGCCACGAGTTGGCCGTGCTGCGAGTCAAATAGCAGCACCGCCCCCTGGTGCGAATCGAGATCGGTGCCGTGGTTGCTCGGGAACACCGTGATCAGCTTGACGCCGAACGCCGGCAGCGCCGCCGAGTACGCGGGCATCATCGCGAACACGTCGTGGCGGTCGGGGATCCGCAGCACCGGCCGCAGCGGGAGCACCACCTGGCCCCGCGACAGCGACGCCAGCGCCGCCTCCATGAGCGGGATGCACTCGCGCATGGGCAACAACGAAGTGACCTGCGCCTGGGTCAGGATGCGCATGCGGGGGAGGGCAGGGGCGCGGTGGCGGGGGACTGGCCCCCGCCACCGCATGAGAACTCAGGGGACTGCGCTATTCCTCGCCCATGAACGGATACCGATAATCCGTGGGCGGCGAGAACGTCTCCTTCACCGCTCGCGCGCTCACCCAGCGCACGAGATTGAGCTTCGAGCCCGCCTTGTCGTTGGTGCCGGAGCCGCGCGCGCCGCCGAACGGCTGCTGGCCCACCACCGCGCCCGTGGGCTTGTCGTTCACGTAGAAGTTGCCGGCGCTGTTGCGCAGCGTGGCCATCGCCTCGCGCACCGCGTGCCGGTCGGTGGCGAAGATGGCCCCGGTGAGCGCGTACGGCGACACGCTGTCGATGGACTGCAACGTCTCGCCCCACTTGGCGTCGTCGTACACGTACGCCGTCACCACCGGGCCGAAGATCTCCTCGCACAACAGCCGGTACCCCGGATCGGTGGTCTCCACCAGCGTCGGCGCGATGAAGTAGCCCGTCGATTCGTCGGTCGTGCCGCCGGCCACGATCCTGGCGTTGCGCTTGGCGTCGGCGATGTACTCGCTGATCTTCCGGAACGCCTTCTGGTCGATCACCGCGCCCACGAACGTGCGGAAGTCCTGCACGTCGCCCATCCGCATGTCCTCCATCATCGCCACCACCCGGTCGCGCACCTCGGGCCACAGCGACCGCGGCACGTACACACGGCTCGCCGCCGAGCACTTCTGTCCCTGGTACTCGAACGCGCCGCGCGCGATCGCCACCGCCAGCGCCTGCGGATCGGCCGACGCGTGGGCGAGGATGAAGTCCTTGCCCCCCGTCTCGCCCACGATGCGCGGATACGAGCGATAGCGCGACATGTTGGCGCCGATCGTCTGCCACATGTTGTTGAACACCGACGTGCTGCCGGTGAAGTGCACGCCGGCCAGGTCGGGGTGCGACAGCGCGATGCCGCTGATCATCGACGCGTCGCCGCCCACGAGGTTGATCACCCCCGGCGGCAGCCCCGCCGCCTCGAGCACCTTGAGGATGTAGTGCGCCGTCAGCATCGCCGTCGACGCCGGCTTCCAGAGCACGGTGTTCCCCATCAGCGCCGGCGACGTGGGCAGGTTGCCGGCGATCGACGCGAAGTTGAACGGCGTCACTGCATAGACGAAGCCCTCCAGCGGGCGATAGTCCAGCTGGTTCCACATCGTGTGGTTGGACAGCGGCTGCTCGTCGTACAGCTCCTGCGCATAGTGCGGATTGAACCGCCAGAAGTCGATCAGCTCGCACGCCGAATCGATCTCGGCCTGGAACGGCGTCTTGGACTGGTTCAGCATCGCGGCCGCGTTCACCGTGTCGCGCCACGTCGTGGTCAGCAGCTCGGCGGCCCGCAGGAACACCGCCGCGCGGTCCTCCCACGCCCAGTTGGCCCAGTCGCCGTGGGCCGCCTTGGCGGCGGCGATCGCCTGCTGCACGTGGTCGGGCGCCGCCCGGTGCCAGTCGGCCAGCACGTGCTTGTGGTCGTGCGGCATGACGGCGTGCGCCACGTCGCCGGTGCGCACGGGCACGCCCCCGATCACCAACGGGATGTCGGCCTTCTCGCCGGCCATCGCCTTGAGGCGGGCTTTGAGGGACAGCTTCTCGGGAGAGCCGGGCGCGTAACCCTTCACCGGCTCGTTGACGGGGGGCGGAACGCGGCGCGTGCCGTTGAAGGCCGCGAGCGGGGCAATACGGTCGAGAGTGGACATGATCGGGGCTCGGGTCGTGCCAGGTGCCATGCGCGCCCGGAAGGGGCGCCGCCTGAAAGATACCGCGCGCGTCGGGACGCACCAACGCGCCCGCCCACGGCCCGGACGGCCGGGCGGCGCGGCCCTCGCCATCCCGCCCGGAATGCAGCAGATTTCCGGGAATTGCAGTGTCCACCCGTTCGATGACCCGCGGCCAACCGACGCAGGCGACCTCGTGAAAGTGCTCATCGCCGACGACGACGACACCATCCGCGCGCTGGTGAGCTCGGTGGTCGTGAGCCTGGGCTACGAGCCGGTGACGGCCGCCAATGGCGCCGCCGCGTGGGAGCTGTACCAGACGGAGCCGTTCCCCCTGGCCGTGGTGGACATCGAGATGCCCGACGTGGACGGCCTGGAGCTGTGCCGCCAGATCCGCGCCGCCGACCGGACCCACGAGACCTTCATCCTCGTGCTCACCGGCCGCAGCACCCAGGACGACCTGGGCGCCGTGCTCGAAGCCGGGGCCGACGACTACATGTCCAAGCCCACCACGCCCAACAACCTGCGCGCGCGGCTGTTCATCGCCCAGCAGCGCATGGCCCAGGAATCGCAGCGCCGCGCCGCCGAGGAGGCCCTGGCCAAGGCCCGCTGGCTGGCCGGCATCGGCGAGACGAGCATCGCCCTGCAGCACGAGATCAACAACCCGCTCTCGGCGCTGCTCGGGCACGCCGAACTGATGCTGCTCGACGCGCAGGACGCCGGTCAGGACAATCCGCACTTGCACGTGATCCACGAGCAGGCGCGTCGCATTGCCGAGGTCGTGAAGCGGTTGGGCAAGCTCCGCGATCCGCAGACCGTGGAGTACGTGGGCGGTTCCCGGATGCTCGACCTGAGCAAGCCGGCCCACGACGACTCGTGAGCGCGGCCGGCCGCGGATCCGCCACCCGCTTCATCGGCGCGCACACGATCGCCAACGGCGGCATCCACATGGCGGTGCGCCGCGCCGCCAGCGCCCAGATGACGGCGCTGCAGGTGTTCACCGCCATTCCCAAGTACTACGGCGACAAGGTGTCCATCAAGGCCGATCGCGTGGAGCGGTTCCGCGCCGCGCTCGCCGAAGCCGGCATCGCGCCCGAGCACGTGGTGGTGCACGCGGCGTACGTGCTCAACACGGCCACGCCCGACCCTGAGAAGTGGACGCGTGCCCGCGACGGGCTGGCCAAGGAACTGGAGCGCTCCACCGCGCTCGGCGTGGGGGCCGTGTGCTTCCATCCCGGCGCCGCCACCGACGACGATCGGGACGCCGCGCTCGGGCGCATCGCCGCCGCGATCACCCATGCCCTGGAGCGCACCGAGGGGCGCACGCGGCTGCTCGTGGAGAACACCGCGGGCGCCGGCCGCACCATGGGACGCACGCCGGCCGAGGTGGCGGGCGTGCTCCACCGCGTGCCCCGCGCGCTGCGGCCGCGCACCGGCTACGGCCTGGACACCTGCCACCTGTTCGCGTCGGGGTTCGCCATCCACGAGAGCGCGGCGGCGCAGGCCAGGGTGCTCGATGAGTTTGAACAGGCCACCGGCGAGCCGCCGGGCTTCTTCCATCTCAACGACAGCGAGGGCGCGCTGGGCTCCAACAAGGACCGGCACGCGCTCATCGGCGAGGGCCAGATCGGCGTCGAGCCGTTCCGCTGGCTGCTCCGCGATCCCCGCAGCGCCGGCGTGCCGCTCATCCTCGAGACGCCGCAGGAACACCCCGACGTCGCCGACGACGACCCGGCCGCCGATCCGTGGGACGCGCGGATGATGGCATTGCTGCGCGGGCTGATCGACGGGGAGCCGTAGCGCAGGCGGTGAGCACCGCCGCCTCCCACGGCCTACGGTGTACTTACATGATTAGCTAATTAGCTTAGAATTGATCATGGACTCCGCCTTCAAAGCGCTCGCCGACCCCACGCGACGCCAGATCCTCAAGCTGCTGCGCAAAGGCCCGCGCACGTCGGGAGAGATCGCCGGCCAGTTCGACACCGCCTGGCCCACCATCTCCCGCCACCTGGGCGTGCTCCGCGATGCGGGACTCATCCTGTCCGAACGCCACGGACAGCAGGTCATCTACGAACTCAACACCACCGTTTTCGACGACGTCCTCGAGCAGATCCTCGACTGGATGCGTCCGGGGAGGAAGCATGCGTAAGTGGTTCCCCGCGATTCCCATCGCCGGCGCGTTCCTGCTGTCCGCGGCCGTCTATTCCCGGCTCCCGAGCCCCATGGCCACCCACTGGGGCATCAACGGCGAGCCCAACGGCTACAGCAGCCGCGCCGTCGGCGCATTCCTCATGCCCGCGCTCGCCCTGGTGCTCTGGGCGTTCCTGCGCGGCCTCCCGATCATCGATCCCCGCCGCGCCAACTACGCCCGGTTCCAGGGCACCTACGATCTGGTGGTGAACGCCGTCATCACGCTGCTCGCCGCCATCCACGTCGTCGTGCTCGGGACGGCGCTGCATTGGCCCGTGCCCCGCATCGACCGCATGGCGCCCCTCGGCGTGGGCGCCCTCATGCTCCTCCTCGGCAACGTGCTCCCGCGGGCCCGGCCCAACTGGTGGTTCGGCATCCGCACGCCGTGGACGCTGAGCAGCGACACGGTCTGGACCAGAACCCATCGCGTGGGCGGCTACTTCATGACCGCCGCCGGCGCGATCGCGATCTGCAGCGTCTTCCTGCCGCCCGCCGCCGGATTCGTGGTCTTCATGGTCGCCGTCCTCGGCGCATCGCTCGCGTCAGTGGTCTACTCATACGTCGTCTGGAAGGAGGAACAACCGTGAACCGCACCCTGCTCGCCGCTGCCGGTCTCTCCCTCGCGCTGGCCGCGCCGGCCCCCGCCCCCGCGCAGCTGGCGCCGCCGTACACCTTCGTGATGATGCTCGGCAAGGACACGATCGTGAGCGAGGTGGTGCAGCGCACCGCCACGCGGCTCGACGTGGACATGGTGGACCGGACCACCGGCGCCCACTGGCGCTACGCCATGGATCTCCGTCCCGACGGCACCGTGCCGAGCATGAGCAACGCCTACTACCGGCTGGCGCAGGGCGACACCGTGCCCGTCCAGCGCGCGGAGCTGGCCTTCATCGGCGACTCGGTGGTCGTGACGATCTCGGGCAACGTCTCCCGCGTCGAGCGGCTGGCCACGCGGCCCGGCGTGATCCCGTACATCAATCCGTCGAGCGCGATGATCGAGCAGATCCTCCACCGCGCCCGCGCCATGGGCGGCGCCGAGGATACGGTCCCCGTCTTCGCCCTCATCGGCGGCGCCACGGTCCCGACGGTCGTCACCTGGGTGGGGCGCGACTCGGCGGTGCTCGCGATCGGTGCCGCGCGGATGCGCCTGTCCGTGGGAGAGGACGGCTCGCTGCTCGGCATGGCCGTGCCGATGCAGGGGGTGCGGGTGGTTCGCGTGGAGGGCGCCCATCCGCTCGCCACGCACCGCATCGACTACGGCGCGCCGCCCGGCGCGCCCTACACCGCCCAGGATGTGACCGTCCATACGCCCGAGGGACTGTCGCTCACCGGCACGCTCACGCTCCCCGCCAACCGCGCGGGGCGCGTGCCGGCCATCGTGACCATCACCGGCTCCGGAACCCAGGACCGCGACGAGCGGATCATGGGGCTCGACGGCTATCGCCCGTTCTGGCAGATCGCCGATACGCTCGCCCGCCGCGGCATCGCCACGCTGCGGTTGGACGATCGCGGGATGAATGGGTCGAGCGCCGGCCCGCCCACGGCGACGTCGGCCGATTTCGCCAACGACATCCGCGCCGGCCTGGCGTACCTGCGTACGCGTCCGGACATCGACGGCTCGCGGCTGGGGCTGGTGGGGCACAGCGAGGGCGGGATGATCGCCCCCATGGTGGCGGCCACCGATCCCGCGCTCAAGGGGATCGTGCTCATGGCCGGACCGGCGTACACCGGGGCCAGGATCCTCGCGTTCCAGCAGCGGTACGCCGTGGACCACACGCCCGCGCTCTCGCCGGCGGAGCGCCGGGAGGCACTCGCCAAGAGCGAGGAGGCCACCGACAGCCTGGCGGCCAAGAGCGCCTGGCTGCGCTATTTCATCGCGTACGATCCCCTCCCCACGGCCCGGAAGGTGCGCGTGCCGGTGCTCATTCTGCAGGGGGAAACGGATCAGCAGGTGACGCCGGAGCAGGCCGACACCCTGGCGGCGGCGTTCCGCGCCGGGGGCGATCGCGACGTGACGGTGCGCAGATTCCGCGGGACGGACCACCTGTTCGTTGCCGATTCCAGCGGCGATTCGGCGCGCTATTCGGCGCTTCCCTCGCACGCGGTGCGCCCCGAAGTCCTCGGCGCGATCGCCGATTGGCTGGCATCGCATCTCCGGTGACGGGCGCGCGCGGCCGATTTCCCGAGCGAAAAGCGGCGCGCGTCAGAGGGGAAACACGGTAAAATTCCTATTGCGTCCTCTGTGGAGTGTTTTACCTTTCGGCGCGACGGACAAGCGGTTCCCTCTGAGAGCACCACTCCGTTTCACCAATTCAGGAGAGAGCACATGGCCGCAAAAAAGGGCAAGAAGTCCGCGAAGAAGGGTGGCAAGAAGGCCGCGAAGAAGCCTGCAAAGAAGGCCGCGAAGAAGGTCGCGAAAAAGGCTGCGCCCAAGAAGGCGAAGCGGAAACCCAACGCGGCGTTCATGAGGCCCGTGCAGCCGGATGCCTTGCTCGCGACGGTCGTCGGTTCCACGGCGATCCCGCGCACCGAAGTGACCAAGAAGCTCTGGGTGTATATCAAGAAGAACGGGCTCCAGGATGCCAAGGAGCGCCGCATGATCAACGCCGACGCCAACCTCAAGGCGGTGTTCGGTGGCAAGGGCAAGGTCTCGATGTTCGAGATGACCAAGCTCGTCGGCAAGCACCTCAAGTAAGGTCGCTCCGATTCGACACAGCGAGGGCGCGCCATGAGCGCGCCCTTTGTTGTGTCCGGGAGCGGCCCCGCCGGGAACCATCCCGTGCCTCCCAGCGTAAGGGGTCGTAGATTCTCCCGGGTTCCGTCCATCCGTCCCTTACATCGTCAGGTCTCGCGTGGCCAAGTCCTCCAAGTCCGGCAAGTCGTCCAGATCCGCCAACGTCGTCGCCCAGGCTCGCGGCTCCCGCGGCAAGCGCAAGGGTGGCGGCAACTGGCTGTGGGAGAACGTGAAGTCGCTCAGCGGCGCCGTGCTCATCTTCCTCGTCATCCGCACCTTCCTCGTCGAAGCGTTCCGGATCCCGTCGGGGAGCATGATCCCCACGCTGCTCGTGGGCGACTGGCTGTTCGTCAACAAGGCGGTGTACGGGCCCACGGTGCCATTCACCCACGTACGCCTGCCGGGCTACGCCGATCCCAAGCACGGCGACGTGGTGGTGTTCACGTCGCCCTATCAGGCGGACGAGGCGGCCAACGGCAGCGATCCCACGCCCACGCTGGTCAAACGGCTCATCGGCATGCCGGGCGACACGGTCTACATGCGCAAAGGCGTGGTGTACGTGAACGGCATCGCCCAGCGGCAGGGATTCGGCGTGGGCGGCTACACCGCCGATCCCGCGCAGTCGCGCCCCGACGACACCAGTCCGCTGTTCGACTGGCAGAAGCGGATCGCCCTCGCCAACACGCGATTCGGCTCCGCGCCGGCTACGCCCACGCACGACGACTGGGGGCCGCTGCGCATTCCGGCCGGCGACTACTTCATGATGGGCGACAACCGGTACTGCTCCAAGGACAGCCGCTACTGGGGCGTGGTGCCGCGCGCCAACATCCGCGGCCGGCCGCTGTTCGTGTACTACTCGTACCGGCCCAGTCCGGGCGGGCTCAACGATTGCGACGGCCAGACCAGCGACCGGCCGCTCTCGTTCCTCACCGACATCCGGTGGGGCCGCCTGGGGCACGTCATTCGATGAACGCTCCGGCGCCGGCTGACGGTCGGCGATAGGCCGCGGTTCCCATGCCTCTCGTCTTCCCGTTCGATCCCGACATCACGCGGGCCGCCACCATCCCCGCGCGGCTGTACAACGATCCGGTCTATCTCGAACTGGAACGCGAGCGGGTCTTTGCCCATGGCTGGCAGCTCGTGGCCCGCACGGAACAGTTGGCCCGCAGCGGCGACTACGTCACGGCCGAGGTCGGCACCGAGTCCATCGTCGTCGTGCGCGACGGCGACGCGCTGCGCGGTTTCCACAACGTGTGCCTGCACCGCGCCGGCCCCGTGGCCCAGGGCTGCGGCCGGCGGCAGACGCTGCAGTGCCGCTACCACGGCTGGACCTACACCCTGGCCGGCGGGTTGCTGCACGCGCCCGAGATGGAGGGCGTGGCGAACTTCCGCCCCGAGGACATGCACCTGATGCCGGTGGCCGTCGCCGCCTGGGGCCCGCTGGTGTTCGCGAATCTCGACGGCAAGGCGCCGCCCCTCGCCGAGGTGCTGGAGGACATTCCCGACCGCGTGGCCCCGTTCCACTGCGAGTCCATGCGCTACGTGATGCGCAAGGAGTACGAGCTCGCGTGCAACTGGAAGGTGTACGTGGACAACTATCTGGAAGGCTACCATGTGCCGGTGGTCCACCCGGGGCTCCACCGGGAGCTCGACTACGACCACTATCGCGTGGAGCCCCACCGCTACTACTCCCTGCAGCACGCGCCGTTGCGTCCCGTGCCGCCGGCGGCCGGCGACCGCAAGTACGTGCCCGAGGGCAGCGACGTGCCCCAGGCTTTCTACGTCTGGATCTTCCCCAACATCATGCTCAACATCTACATGGGGCAGATGCAGACGAACGTCGTGGTCCCGCTGGCGCACGATCGCACCCGCGTGGTGTTCGAATGGTTCGCCACGAATCCACCCGCCGATCCCGCCGCCGACGAGCGATGGAGCCGGTTGGTGGCGTTCAGCGACGAGATCCAGGACGAGGACATCTCCATCTGCGAGACGGTGCAACGGAATCTCCGGTCGCGCGTCTATGACCGGGGGCGCTATTCCGCCAAGCGCGAGAACGGCGTTCACCACTTCCACTCCCTGCTCCACGAGTTCCTGACCTGACGCCAGGCAGAACTCGCGCCGACCCTCGTCCCCCGTTGCCGCCGGCCGCATGCGTCGCTGGTCGCCCCTGCAGGATCGCACCGAGCGCCTGATCGCGCTGTCGCAGCTGGCCTGCGTGGCCACGCTGGGGGCGCTGCTCGCTACGTCCTGGCGCCGTCACGACGCCCTGCTCGACGCCGCGTTCCTGATCGCGCTGTCGGTGTTCGCGCTCGCCGCCACCGGCATCGCCATCCGCATGCGGCGCCTGCAGCGCGCCCTGTTCGCGAGCTTCGCCGCCGCGGCCGGCGCCCTCGTGCTGGCCGAGCTCGCGGGCCTCCTCCTGCCGGGCTCGGCGCTCGCCATCGCGCTCCACGCCGTGGGCAGCACCGACAAGGTCATCATGGTGGCCACGCTCAACGCGCTGCTCCCGCTCTACGCCCACGCGGCGCTGTTGGCCAAGGAACGGGCGACCGAAGCGCTGGAGCGGAGCGTCGTGGCCGAGCGCACCTTCGCCGCCACCCTCGAGACACGCGTGACCGTGCGCACCGCCGAACTGGAGGATACGCAGCGCGTGCTCCAGCGCATGTGGCGCCTGGGGCAGCAGATCGCCCTCGAACTGGATCCCACCCGCGTGCTCGAGCGGTTCGTGGACGCGGCCAGCGACATCGCCCAGGCCGACGGCGCCGCGATCGGACTGGCCGGCGACGGCGGCAGCATTCGCGTGCCGATCGCCCGCGGGGCGCTGGTCGATCTGGCCGGCTCGGTGGCGTCGGCGGCGAACACCGCCATGGGCCAGGTGGTGCGCCTCGGCACGCCGTGGATGACCGACGACGCGGCGGCGGATGCCGGCGCCGAATGCCAGCCCATGTGCCGCGTCGCCGGCGGCGACGTGCGCAGCGTGGCCGTGCTCCCCATCTCCCGCCGCGGCGAGCGCATCGGCGCCGTGGCGCTCGTGCGGCGCACCGTGCAGCCGTTCTCGGAGGTCACGATCGCCCGCGTCGAGGCGATGACCGACCTCCTCACGGTGGCGCTCGAGAACGCCGAACTGGTGGACACCCTGCGCCAGACGGAATGGCGCTTCCGCACGCTGTTCCGCGCGGCGCCCGACGCCGTGTTCACGGTGCTGCGCAGCGGGCGCATCCGCGAAGCCAACGATGCCGCCGCCGACATCGTCGGCACCGATGTCATGCGCATGGTGGGCCGCCGGCTCAGCGACCTCGTGGCCGAGGAGGATCGCAGCCGGCTGGACGGCGCGCTCGAGGCCACCTTCACCGGCCGCTCGGCGCGCCTCGAGCTCACCTTCCGCCGCGCGCCCAACGAGCCGTCGCACGTGGTGTCGTTGGCCGCCAGCCTGCTGCCCGAAGCCGATCCGCCCAGCATCCTGGTGGTGGCGCGCGACGTCACCGCCGAGCGCGAGATGCGCGTGCGACTCATGGAGTCCGACCGCCTGGCCGCGGTCGGCGAGCTCGTGGCCGGCGTGGCGCACGAGGTGAACAATCCGTTGAGCAGCATCAGCGCCTACGCGCAGCTGTTGCTCCGCGATCCCCGGCTCGAGGGCGTGCAGCGCGAACACGTGGAAGTGATCCGCGCCGAGACGATGCGCGCCAGCCACGTGGTGAAGGATCTCCTCGCGTTCGCGCGCCGGAGCGAGCCCCGCCATGAGCCGCTCGACCTCAACACCGTGGTGTCGCGCACGCTGCGCATGCGGGCCTACCAGCTCTCGCTCAATCACCTGCGGGTGGAGCAGCGGCTGGCCGAGGGACTGCCGGCGGTCATCGGCGACGCGCGGCAACTGCAGCAGGTGTGCCTCAACCTGATCACCAACGCCGTCCAGGCCATGGCGTCGGCCGGCGGCGGCACGCTCACCGTGGCCACCGGGGTGCGCAACGGCGAGGTGACGCTGGAGGTGGGCGACACCGGCACCGGGATTCCCCCCGAGGCGCGGGCGCGGATCTTCGAGCCCTTCTTCACCACCAAGAAGGAGGGCCAGGGCACGGGCCTCGGCCTCAGCGTGAGCTACGGCATCGTGGCCGCGCACAAAGGAAAGATCGAGATCGCCGCCACGTCGGCCCGCGGCACCACCATCCGGGTGTCGCTCGCCGCCGCCGATGCGTCGGTGGAGAACGGCGTGCCCGCGGAGGCGCCGCCGTTGGTGCTCCGGTCGCCCATCGCCGATATCCGGCTGCTGTTCGTGGACGACGAACCGGCCATCTGCAGCGGGATCACGGCGTACGCGCGCGTGCGCGGATTCACCGTGCTCACGGCGCCGTCGGGCGAACGGGCGCTGGAGATCGTCCGCGAGACGAACGTGGACGCGATTGTCTGCGACATCCGCATGCCGGGCATGGACGGCTTCGCCTTCCACAACTGGCTGCGGCTCGAACGGCCGGGGCTGGCCGCGCGCACGGTGTTCATCACGGGCGACGTGGTCACGGCCGCCAGCCGGCGTACGGTGCGGCAGCCGATGCTGGCCAAGCCGTTCAGCTTCGAGCGGCTGGAGGAGTCGGTCATCGCCGTGATCCAGGGACGTCCCGTGCCCGGGTTGGAGCGCGTGCCGTAGGCGGCAGTACGGGGGGCGCCATTGCGGTGATCCCTCCGGTCCATTCGATTGTCCAAGACGGAGAACCCGGCGCCCATGGCCTCATTCTTTCCACGACATACGATCGAGCTGCGGTTGGAGGAGCCCAAGGCCTTCCGGCGGCTCTCGTTCAACCTGGTGGAGATGGCGCTCGTTGCCGGCATCGTGCTGCGCCTGTTCCGTTCCATGGCGCTCACGCACGGCTCGAGTAGCTGGCTCTACATCGGCGGCACGTTCGTGCTGGGGCTCGCGTTCCTGTGCTCGATGACCACGGCGCACCTGGCCAACTACCCGCTCAAGAAGTGGTTCTGGCGGGCACCGGCGTTCGGGTTGGGGGTCGTGGCGGGGGAGATGGCCACGAGCCTGCTGTTGATCGGGGTGGGGCGGGAGCCCACCGGCACGGCGCGGGCCGGTTTCCACGACTGGATCGGCATGGCGATCAGTACCTTCTGGACGCGCGAACTGGTCGTCTGCGTCTGGGCCGCGCTGCTCGCCCTGATCGTCTCCCTCGTCCGCCGCACCATCGTGGCCGCCGAGTTGCACACTAAGCACGAGCGGGAACGGGAGCACGAGGCCGGCCGCTGACCGGGTCCGGCCCACCCGGCAGGCATTATATTCCCCCCATGATCCGCAAGAACAAGGAGCTGCTCGTCGTCGGGGACCGGGTCCTCGTGAAGGTCGAGGAGGGCGAGGAGCGCACCAACGTCGGGCTGTACCTGCCGCCCACGGCGGTGGACAACCAGGCGGTGCAGGGGGGCACGATCGTGGCCACGGGGCCCGGTCTGCCGTTGCCGAGCCCCGATGCCTCCAGCGAAGAACCGTGGCGCGCTCCGGCGCGCGAAACACGGTTCATCCCCATGCAGGCCCGGGACGGGGACTACGCCCTGTTCTTCCGGAAGGCGGCCGTGGAGATCACGTTCGAAGGCGAGCGCTATCTCGTGGTGCCGCAACAGGCCATTCTCGCGCTCGTGCGAGACGATTTCTGACGGAGTGATGCCATGAGTCTTCCCATCCGTACCGCCCCGGCGATGTACCCCGAACAGCTGGTGGCGCCCATGCGCGCCGAGCTCACCGGGATCGGATTCAAGGAGCTGCGCACGCCCGAGGCGGTGGACGCCGAGCTCAAGAACGCCACCGGCACCACGCTCGTCGTGGTGAACTCGGTGTGCGGCTGTTCGGCCCGCAATGCCCGCCCGGCGGCCGCGGCGGCCATCCGGCACGCCGTCAAGCCCGACCGCCTCACCACGGTGTTCGCGGGGCAGGACGCCGACGCCACGGCCCGCGCACGCAGCTATTTCACCGGGTATCCGCCGTCATCGCCGCAGATCGGCTTGCTCAAGGACGGCAAGGTGGTGTTCATGCTCGAGCGGTGGCAGATCGAAGGCCGCCCGGCCACGGAGATCGCGCAGGATCTGGAGCACGCCTTCGACGAGTACTGCGGTTGAGCTGACGGCCGGTCGGCGCCGGCCGGGGCTCATCCCCCCCGGCCGCCGCGCCCACCGCCGCCGCCCCCGCCCCCGCCCATTCCACCGCCCATCCCGCCCCCGCCAAATCCGCCGAACCCGAACGCGCCCCCCGGCCGGATCTCGCGCAGGGTGCGTTCGTCCAGGAACGCCGCCAGCACCGGCGGCAGTTCGTGCAGCTGTTCGGCCGTGAGCAGCCCCTTCTCCTTGGGCGCGTAGGCCACCAGCAGGTCGATCGTGGCGTTCTGCCCCACGCTCACGTGCTGGAAGGCCTCGTTGAGGTCGAAGTCGTCGGGCAGCCCCACCAGGTACTGCGCGATCGGCGTCCAGATCGAATCCACGGCATTCGTGAACCGCTTGTTCATCGCGATCAGCGTGTCGGTCTGCGCGTCTGTGAGCTTGAGCACGTCCTTCTGGCGCAGCATCTGATCCATGGGGTTCGGATACCCGCGCACGTAGCGGTTCTTGATCATCTGCTCGTTGGGCCGGCCGGTACGCGGCGCACCGCCCTGCGCGCCCGGACCGCCCCGTCCCCCGCGACCGCCCCGTCCGCCGCCCCGCAGCAGCATCTCCAACTGCTGCAGGTTCCGGTCGGGACCGGCCGAGAGCCGGATGTCGAGCGTGGCGGTGAACGGCGCCAGCGCCGCCGCCTGCGCGATGGCCGGATTGCCGAACCGCGGATTCACCTCGTACTTGAATTCCTGCGTCGTCTGATTGAACCCCCGCACGTACAGCAGCGTGGGGTCGATGATCGGCGGCTGCCCCCACCCGCTCAGGTTGTTGCCGCCGTG
>DATLTC010000049.1 GCA_035533755.1 Gemmatimonadaceae bacterium | reverse complement strand
ATCGGGCAGGTCCTGCAGGATCTCCAGCGCCACCGTGCCCTGTCCCGCCAGCAGCATGTCGCCCAGGCAGGGATTGATGAACGCCATGCCGTGCGCCTCGCCGAACTGCTTGGCCACGTCCATGGCCGCGTCGTAGTCGGGGGCGGTGTCGTCGAGCGTGGCGCCGAGTGCGCGGATGCCGGATTTCTTCACGTCGGGCGCCGAGCTCGGAACGAAGATCGTGGCCGACATGCCAAGGGATTTCGCGGCGTAGGCCACGCCGAGGCCGTGATTGCCGGCCGACGAGGTCACCACGCCGCGGGCCTGGACGTCGTCCGGGAGCGTGGCCAGCGCGTTGAGCGCGCCGCGCAGCTTGAACGAGCCGGTGACCTGCTCGTTCTCGAGCTTGAGATAGACGTCGCCGCCGGCGATGCGCGACAGCGGCTCACTCTTGAACAGCCGTGTGTGGCGCACGTGGCCGGCGATGCGTTCGGCGGCCCGTCTCACCTCGTCGGGGCGGAGATCCTGGAACATGGGCGCATGCTATTGGCGGCCGGACCGGTGAGCAAGGGCCGGCGGCGCGGTGGGCGAAGTTTCGATGCCGCAATCTGTTGCCCGAATGGTGGGGTACGCGTCTCCTTGACTGTAGAGGGTGGCGCGACTATGATTCATCAAGTCGAGCGGCCCCGCACGCGGGGCCGTTTGAGTAGAACCAACCCGGGTGCGAACGGGCAGCTGCTTCTTTCCGGCAACTCGGGCCTTTTGGGGCTGTAGCTCAGCTGGGAGAGCGCTGCAATCGCACTGCAGAGGTCAGGGGTTCGATCCCCCTCAGCTCCATTCGCGAGGCAACTCGCAGACAACATATTGCCCGCCGCCGTTCGGTAGGACGGAGAGTTCCAATGTCGGCGCGCGTGGCACACTGCAATGGAAACGCCGCGGATTTCGATCCGCGGCGTTCGTGTTTTCAGGAATAGCGGGAAGCGTCAGTTGGCCGGCAGCACCGTGGCGTAATCACGTCGCATGGCGTCGAACAGGCGCCCGAAGTACGCGAACTCCTCGTCCTCCACCTTGCCGCCCAGTTCGGTGACCACGCGCGAGATGAGCGCGCCGATGAACCGCATGATGGCGCTCTCGTGCACCTCGGAATGCGAGCGGCGGGTGAGGATGGTCTGCGCGCCGGCGCTGTCGCGCACGCTCAGCGCGTACATCACGCCCGGATCCTGGAACGGACGGCGGAGCGGGGAGCGCAGCAGTCGCTCGGCGGCCATCGGGAGCCGCCAGTCGGGTTCCTGGCGAAAGTGCAGCGTCCACGACCGCTCGTGCTGGCTGCGCGCGATGATGAGATCCGAGGTGAAGTGGTTCACGCCCACCGTGAACCACTTGATCTTGGTGGAGAACGACCCGGAGAGCACGAGCGAGTCGGGCATCGGGCGGCTGGGGCCGGCGATGGGCAGGAAGTGATGGCCGAGCACGCGGGCCTGGACCATCACCGGTGGACCGTCGGCGCGGGCGCGGAAGAACACCGCACCCGAGTGGTCGGCGATGGACAGGTCGTAGTGCGTGCTGTTCACGTACTTCTGCAGGTAGTCGGCGAACGCCGGATACCGCAGGCGCAGCCGGTCGGGGTGCAGGGTGAAGAACAGCGTCACCAGCGTGGACCCGTCGGGGAGCGGCGTGGTGTGCAGCGTGTCCATGGAGAAGATCTCCGACAGCACGGCCGTGGTGCGCGGGAACGCCGAGTTGTAGTCGGCGCGCATGCGGGCATCGGTCTGGCCGCCGGCGGAGGTGAGCAGGGCGACGATGCCGTCGGCCACGTCCTTGGCGGAGATCGTGCCGAGCGCGATGGCCACGTCGGTGTCCCAGACGTAGTCGCCGTTGGCCAGCCGGCGCAGCTCGATGGTGTGGCGGGCGTCGCCCAGGCGTGAGGGGGCGGGCACGTTGGCGGCGGCTTCCTGTTCCGTGATGCCGGCCGGCGTGACGAACTCGCCGATCTCCACCAGGCGCGTGGTGGCGTTTGGGGCGGAGGTCCAGACCGCAGAGTCGTCGAAGGCGCGGGAGGGGACGAGGGCGGCGCTGGAGAGGCGCACGCGGGCGTAGTCGTACTTGGGGCCGTGGTGGACGTGCGCGTAGCGTTCGTACAGCGCGGTGACCGCCTGCTCAACGCGGTCGCGCCCGCCGGGCGCCGTTCCGGCAAAGGGAATGGCCGCATTCCGGCATCCGCCCAGGAGCAACACGCCAGCGAGGGTGCCAACGGCCGCCGCGTGCGTGGAGCGCGTGCGGCGGCTGTAACGTGTAAGTCTCGGCGTGATCAGGACTAAGCTCGTGGGTTCTGGGCGGCGCTCAGGGTTGCCTTTGGATCAACCGAAAACTAACTTTGCAAGCCTTGCCGCGCACAGCGGACGATGCCCCTTGGTGTAACTGGCAACACGCCTGACTCTGGATCAGGAGAGTCCTGGTTCGATCCCAGGAGGGGCAATGCAAAGCGAGTCAACCGGTATGGTTGGCTCGCTTTGTTGTGTTTGTGGGCCGCTCCCCGAGATTGGTCCGTGAACATCTTGCCGTGATCCCCGGTTCGCGCCGCACGTTGACCAGGTCGTGGCACCTAGCGGAGTCGAGAGCTTCAGACACTGCTCGCAGAGCCCAGGGCAACCCGTTTGCACGCGGCACGTCGTTATGGCATTTGACGTGCTTCCTCATTCCTTGCTCACGCCAAACGTCCCGCTATCGGCAACCGCACACGACTTCGTTCTGAAACTGCCGCTCATGGCAGGCACGCCAGTCCGCGTACCCGTCAGCGCAAACGCACAGCCACCTGAATCAGTGAGCGTCAACTCGACGCCCACGGACGCGCTCCACGCGCTGCCCGATACCGTCCCGCTGTCGTCGTTCGCTGGGTTGGGAAAGGACGTCGACCACGTTCCGCGAAGATCCACCTCATAGCCCTTTCCGGGCGGAAGCAGTGACAACAACTGTTGCGTGAGCGTGAGCCTGAGGGCGCCGGTGCCGGACGCGGTCGCGAACAGACCGCCGGTCCAGCTGCCGGCGAGATTGGCCGGTGGGACGCTCGCGGCGGTGGGCGCTGACTTGGCGCAGCCAATGACGCCCAATGCGAACGCAAGTCTGGCGAATTGCCGAAGCATCACTGCCACGTGAGCACCGAACCGACGATTGCTGGACGCTGACTGAAACATCTGCCCTGCCTCCGTTAATGATGCGCGGTGATCGCGCTCGCACCGGCGCGCTGCGGCGCCGAGCGCGCACTATCCCTGATACCAGTGGAAATCCGTCAGGGATTCCCGGGCAATATTGGGCCCTTGGCCCTACAGACATTCCGCGTCGGCAAAGGAGAATTGCGCCCGTGAGGTTTGTCGCGCCACGTCGCACCCGGTGGCCTGTGCCGCCCATGCGACTGTGTTGCATCCTAACAGAATAGCCAGCTTGAGGTTGCGCGGTCGTCCATGCTCACTGAAACCGAAGCGAGACCATCCGGCGCGGGGCCGCGGAAACTGGTCCGCGTTCCCGAACACACCGTCGAGATCGTGTCCGACTCCGGTGAGGGTGCGCAGAAATGCGGCCAGATCTTCGGCGCGGTCTCCGCCAAGATGGGCAACGGCGTCTGGACGGTGGAGATCATCCCGGCCGAGATCCAGCCCCCCGCCCGCGTGCCCGAAGGCGCCAGCGGATACCGCATCCGCGTGGGCTCCACGCCGGTCACCAACTGGGGCGACGCCACCAGGCTCGCCGTGGCCTTCAACGAACAGGTATTGCTGGCCCGCCACCGCGTGGACGCGCTGGCTCCCGACGCGGTGCTGCTGGTGGAGAACAAATGGGCCACCGACGAGGACCCCGACATCCGCGCCGCGTGGGAGCGCGCGATGACCGAACTCTCGGGGCGCAACTACCGGATCGTCCCCGTCCCCATGGAAGAGCAGTGCCTGACCGTGGTGGACAATCCGCGCAAGGGCAAGAACATGTTCGCGCTCGGGATGCTGGCCTGCATCTACGCCCGCGACATGGATCGCGTGCGTGAACAGATCGCCTACACCTTCCGCAAGAAGAGCGAAGAGGTGTACCGCTCGAACGTCGCGCTGGTGGAGCTGGGATACGCGTGGGCCGAACAGCATCTGGATCTGCGGATCGAGATCCTGCCCGCCGTCACGACCGACTCGTTGGTGGTGATGAACGGCAACGAAGCGCTGGGACTGGGCGCCATCGCCTCGGGCATGGAGCTGTGCGCCATGTACCCGATCACGCCGGCCACGTCGGTGTCGCACTACCTGAGCGAGGTGTTCGAGCGGTTCGGCGGCATCGTCCACCAGGCGGAGGACGAGATCGCGGCGGTGGGCGTGGCCATCGGCGCCTCGTACGCCGGCAAGGTGGCGTTCACGATCACGTCGGGCCCCGGGCTGGCGCTCAAGACGGAGTTCCTGGGCCTGGCCGCCATGATCGAGATGCCGCTGGTGTTGGTGGAGGTGCAGCGCGGCGGTCCGAGCACGGGGCTGCCCACCAAGGTGGAGCAGTCGGATCTGCTGGCGGCGCTGTTCGGCCAGACGGGCGACGCGCCGCACGTGATCATCGCGCCGGCCACGATCGAGGAGTGCTTCCACGTGATGATCACGGCGCGGCGCATTGCCGAGACCTTCCGCGCCGTGGTGATGGTGCTCTCCGATGCCAATCTCGCCACGGGCGTCACGCCGTTCACGCGCCCCAAGCCCGATGAACGCTGGATGGCCGAGCCGATCGATCTGGCGCCGGTGCCCGAGGGGCAGAAGGCGTATCAGTGGGATCCGCGCACCGGCCTCTCGACGCGGATCATCCCCGGGCAGCCCGGCGGCATGCACACGGTGACGGGCCTGTCGCACGACGAGGGGAGCAAGGTGGCGTACAGCTCCGGGGTGCATCAGAGATCGTCGGCCATGCGCAGCCGCAAGCTGGCCGTGCTGCAGTCGCTGCTCCAGCCGCCGCCGGTATACGGCGACGCCAAGGGCGATCTGCTGATCGTGGGGTGGGGCAGCACCAAGGGCGCGATCGAGGAAGCGGTGGACCGGGCGCGGGCCGAAGGGCTCCGCGTGTCGTCCACGCATCTGCGGTTCCTGTCGCCGCTCGAGCCGGGCCTCAAGGACATCTTCCGGCAGTTCCGCAAGGTGATGACGGTGGAGATCAACTACAGCGACGAACCCGGCGATCCATTCATCACCGAGGAGAACCGCCGCCGCGGCCAGCTGAGCATGCTGCTGCGCAACGCGACGCTGGTGGACGTGGATTGCTGGACGCGCGTGCCGGGTGAGCCGCTGCGTCCGGGCGCGATCGTGGAGGCCATCCGCGGCCAGCTGGCGAGTGGAGGACGTGAGTCATGACGCTGACCGGCGGCCATCTTCCGGTGCTCGAGTTGCACGCGGACGATTACGAATACGAGATGAGCGATTACGAAGGGGCGCGCGCCCGCTGGTGTCCGGGCTGCGGCGACCACTCGATCCTCGCCGCGGTGCAGCGTCTGCTGGCGGCCGAGCAACTGGTGCCGGAGAACACGGTGTTCGTGTCGGGCATCGGCTGCTCCAGCCGCTTTCCGCACTATCTCAAGACGTACGGCTTCCACGGCATTCACGGCCGCGCGCTGCCCATCGCCACCGGCATCCGGCTCACCCGCCCGGATCTGACGGTGTTCGTGGTGATGGGCGACGGCGACTGCACGTCGATCGGCGCCGGCCACTGGGTGCACGCGCTGCGCTACAACCTCGACCTGACGGTCATGATGCTGGACAACGGCATCTACGGCCTCACCAAGCAGCAGACGTCGCCCACCACGCCGCAGGGCTTTCCCAGCAACACCCAGCCGCGCGGCAGTTGGCTGCCGGCGCTCAACCCGCTCTCGGTGGCGCTGGGCGTGACCAACGCCTCGTTCGTGGCCCAGACGGCGGAGTGGGTGCCCTCGCACCTGTACGCCACGCTGCGCGCGGCGCGGCAGCACCGCGGGCTCAGCTTCGTGCGCATCCTGCAGCGCTGCCCCATCTATTCCAGCGCCATCTTCCTGCGGGCGGTGCAGGATCCGGCCAACATCGCCATGCTCGTGCACGACGACGGCGTGGTGGTGCCCGAACTCGGCAAGCTCTACAAGAACCAGATCGCGCACGACCCGCACGACCTGGACGCGGCGCGGCGCATGGCCGGCGCCACCGACCGCCTGCACCTGGGCGTGTTCTTCCGGGACGACTCCAAGCCCCGTTACGAGGAGACGCGGCGCGTGCCGCCGCGGACGGCCGCCGAGCGCGTAGCACTCATCGAAGCGGAGTTGGACCGATATGCCGTCTGATCCCCGTACCGCGCAGGCGCTGCTGGCGCTGGCCCAGCCGATCGCCGAATTCCGCACGCTGGTGGAGGGCGCGCTGGCCCAGGCCGAGGCATTCCTTGCCGCACAGGGCGCGAGCGGCGAGGACGAGGCGGCGCGCGCTCGCGCGGAACTGGGCGCGTTCGGCAGTTCGCGCATGGATGCGGCGGCGTTCGCATCGCTCTTCCCCAAGGCCCGCCGGGTGGACGCGGCGGGCCTCGATGCGATGCGCCGCGCGGTGGAGGTGCTCCGGGCGGTGAGCGCGCGCGGCAACGATCTGTTCGTGGTGAACGTGCCGCCGGGCGCCCGACTGGGCGCCACGGTGAACGGCGCGCTCAGCGCGGCCGGCCGGGCGTTCGGCGCGGCGATGCTGGCGGACCTGGTGCGCGGCGGCCGGTATCAGCCCGCGCAGCACGACCGGCTGCTGGACGACGTGGAGTTCCTGGACTGGACCAAGACGGAACGCCGCGTGGCGCCGCCGCTCGTGGTGGAAGTGGACGGAGTGGATGTGCACGCGGGCGCGCTCACCGACTTCGCCGACGGGCGCGAGAAGCTGGTGCTCGTGGTGCGCGGACCGTGCGCGCCGGCGCCGCTGGCGCGATGCCTCACCGCCGGCACGCTGGTGCTGCAGACCACCGACGGCACCGGCCTCGATCGCGTGGCCTCGTTCGACGGCCCGGCGATCGCGGCCGTGCTGCCCCAGGGCGCGGCGGTCTTTATGCACGATCCGCTGGGCGGCCGGGAGCCGTGGCAGCGGATCACGGTGCATCACCTGCCCGACGCGCCCAAGCGCGCGATCGGCGGGCTGAGCGCGTTCCAGATGGGGCAGGACCTGAGCCTGCTGGCCGACCTCGCGCGCACGCCGTTCGCTGTGCCCGCGGCGGGCGGCGCCGGCACGCCGGCGGTGGGGGCATCGGACGCCGTGGACCGGATCGCGTCGTGGCTGATCACGCAATCGGGCCTCAGCGGCCAGGCGTGATCTCGTGAACGCCCTGTCGGTAACCCTCCACGCGATCTTGATCCTCGGTGGGGTCGGGTTGGTGTTCGGCGTGTTCATTGCCATCGCCAACAAGCAGCTCTGGGTCTACGAAGATCCGCGCATCGAGATCGTGACGCAGATGCTGCCCAACGCCAACTGCGGCGCCTGCGGACATCCGGGCTGCCGCGCGTTCGCCGAAGGCGCGGTGGCCGGACAGATCGCGCCCTCGGAGTGCACGGTGGCCAGCGACACGGTGCACGCGGCGATCGCCGCCTTCCTGGGCGTGGACGCGGGCTCGGCGTCGCGGCGCGTGGCCCGCGTGCTCTGCGCGGGCGGCACTGACGTGGCGCTTTCTCAAGCGGAGTATCGCGGGCTCGGGACATGTTCGGCGGCGGCGGCGGTGGCCGGCGGCGGCAAGGGATGCGCGTGGGGATGCCTGGGCCTGGCCGACTGCGAGCGGTCGTGCACGTTCGACGCCATCCGGATGACCGAGACGGGGCTGCCGGTGGTGGACGTGGCCAAGTGCACGGCGTGCGGCGACTGCGTGGAGGCGTGCCCCAAGGGGCTGTTCACGATCCTCCCGCTGGACGCGCACCTGCTGGTGCAGTGCCGCAATCTCATCGGCGGCGACGACGCACTGGAGCAGTGCCGCGTGGCGTGCACCGCCTGCGGCAAGTGCGTGCAGGACGCGGCGCCGGGATTGATCAGCATCGCGAGTGGAGTGGCCGTGGTGGACTATGAGCGTATCACACTCGCCGAGGAGCGCGCAGTAGAGCGGTGCCCGACGGGTGCGATCGTGTGGCTTTCCGGCGCGCAGTTTGCCCGCGTGCCGGCGACTGTCGGGAGCGAGAGCGCATGAAACTGTGGACCAAGGACAAGCCCGCATCCGGCGCGCCGTCGGCGCCGCCGTTTCCCGGAGTGGCGCGTGCCGTGGACGGCAGCGGCGCCGTGGTGGCCATGGAGACCGCGGGCGGCGAGGCCGCCGGCGCGTATCCCATCACGCCCTCCACGCAGATGGGCGAGGGATGGGCGGCGGCGGTGGCCGAGGGCCGTGAGAACGTGAACGGCCGCCGGCTGCTCTTTTTCGAACCCGAGGGCGAGCACGCGGCCGCGGCGGTCACGGCGGGGATGTCGATGTCCGGGCTCCGCGCCACCAACTTCTCGAGCGGGCAGGGCATCGCGTACATGCACGAGTCGTTGTACGCGGCCGTGGGCAAGCGGCTGACGTACGTGCTCAACGTGGCGGCGCGAGCGATGACCAAGCACGCGCTCAACGTGCACGCGGGCCACGACGACTACCATGCCGTGGACGACACGGGGTTCTTCCAGATCTTTGCCAAGGACGTGCAGGAGGCGGCCGATCTGAATCTCATCGCGCACCGGATCGCCGAGCTGTCGCTGAACCCCGGCATCTGCGCGCAGGACGGATTCCTGACCAGCCACGTGATCGAGAGCGTGCGGCTGCCCGAGCCGGCGCTGGTCAAGCAGTACCTGGGCGATCCCTCCGACCGCATCGAATCGCCCACGCCGGCGCAGCGCCTGGTGTTTGGCGACACGCGGCGCCGGATCCCCGAGATGTTCGACCTGGACTACCCGGCGATGCTCGGCGTGGTGCAGAACCAGGAGAGCTACGCGCAGGGCGTGGCCGCGCAGCGGCCGTTCTACTTCGACCACGTGGCGGCGCTGGCCGACCGCGCGTTCGACGAATACGCGCAGCTCACGGGCCGCCGGTACGCGCGGTCCACCGGGTACCGCCTGGACGACGCCGAGTGGGTGATCGTGGGCCAGGGCTCGGTGGTGCCGAACGCGATGGCGGTGGCGGACCATCTGCGCGACGCCCGGGGCCTGAAGGTGGGCGTGTTGAACCTGACGATGTTCCGCCCCTTCCCGGCGGATCTCGTGGCCACGCTGCTCGCCGGCAAGCGGGGCGTGGTGGTGCTCGAACGCACCGACCAGCCGCTGGCCGTGGATGCGCCGATGCTGCGCGAGATCCGCGCCGCCATGGCCAAAGCCGTGGAGAACGGGCGGGCTCTGGGCGGCCCCGTGCCGCACGCCGGAATCCCGGCGCTGCGCGGCGAACAGGTGCCCGACTTCTTCTCGGGCTGCTTTGGTCTCGGCAGCCGCGACCTCCAGCCCGGCGATCTGGTAGCGGCGGTGGACAACATGCTGCCCGGCGGCACGCATCGCCGGCAGTTCTACCTCGGCGTGGAATTCGTGCGCGAAGGCACGCGCATTCCCAAGCTGCAGATCTGGCAGGAGAAGCTGCTCGAGAGCTATCCGCACCTCAAGGAGCTGTCGCTCGCGCGGGCCGAAGCGCCCAATCTGCTGCCAAAAGGTTCGACGGCGGTGCGCATCCACTCCGTGGGTGGGTGGGGCGCGATCACGATGGGCAAGAACCTGGCGATGACGGCGTTCGAGCTGTTCGGACTGCAGATCAAGGCCAACCCCAAGTACGGCTCGGAGAAGAAGGGGCAGCCGACCACGTTCTACGCGGTGCTCGCGCACGATCCCATCCTGCTGAATTGCGAACTGAAGCACGTGGACGTGGTGCTGTCGCCCGACCCGAACGTGTTCCGCCACAGCGACCCGCTGGACGGGCTCGCCGACGGCGGCGTGTTCGTGATCCAGAGCGAACTCGCGCCCGACGCGTTCTGGCGCTCCCTGCCGTCGCGCGTGCGGTCGGCCATCCGCGACCGCCATATCCAGCTGTTTGTGCTCGACGCGTTCGCGATCGCGCGCGAAGAGGCCTCCGACGTGGAGATGCGCTACCGCATGCAGGGCGCGGCGTTCCTCGGCGCGTTCTTCCGGACGTCGTCGCTGATCACGAGCGAGCAGTCCACCGAGAAGAAGGTCTTCGAGGGGGTGCGCAAGCAGTTCCAGAAAAAGTTCGGCAGTCGGGGCGAGACCGTGGTGGAGGACAACCTGCGCGTGATCCGCCGCGGGTTCGACCAGGTGCTGGCCGTGAAGCCGATCGTGGTCGAGGAGCACGACGAGCCTGGCACCGTGCCGCACATCCCGTCGCTGCTCGACGTGCCGGAGGCCGAGGACGGCATCGGCAATCCGGGACGGTTCTGGGAGCAGGTGTGCACGCTCTGCGGCCTGGGGCAGGACGGCATCGCGGATCCGTTCGCGGCGATCAGCGCCATGCCGGCCGCCACCGGCGCCGTGCGCGACATGAGCGGCGTGCGGCTGGAAGTGCCGCGGTTCATCGCCGAGAAGTGCACGGGGTGCGGCCAGTGCTGGACGCAGTGTCCCGACTCGGCCATCCCAGGGCTGGTGAACAGCGTGGAAGATCTGCTGACCGCCGCGATCGATGTGTCCACCAACGGCGTCACGTTCGACCGACTGCGTCCCGTGACCAAGCACTGGGCGCGCGAGACGCAGCGCCTGTTCACCAAGGATCCGTCGCTCGCCGTGCCGGCGGCATTCGCCGCGGGATACACGGCGGTGGCCGACAAGATGGGATGGGACGCCGAGCGGCGCGCCGAGACCGATCGGGAATTCGCCGTGGTGCAGGAGCGGCTGGCCGCGTTCCCGCTGGCGCGCACCAAGCCGTTCTTCGACGCCGTGGAAGGGCGGGAGAAGGGCGGCGGCGGGTTGCTGTCGATCACCGTGAACCCCGAAACGTGCAAGGGGTGCAACCTCTGCGTGGCGGTGTGCCCCGACGGCGCGCTGGAAACCATCCGCCAGGATGAGGCCGCGCTCGTGGAATTGCGCCGCAACTGGGCGCTGTGGGAGCAGCTGCCCGACACCGCCGACCGGTTCGTGAACGTCTCGGACGTGGACGAGGGGATCGGCGTGCTGTCGTCGCTGCTGCTCAAGAAGGACAGCTACCGGTCGATGGTGGGCGGCGATGGGGCGTGCATGGGGTGCGGCGAGAAGACCGCGGTGCACCTGATCGTGTCGTCCATCCACGCGTCCATGCAGCCGCGGGTGGCCAAGCACGTGGCCAAGCTCGACGGTCTGATCGCGGGGCTCGACGCGCAGGCGCGCGAGCTGCTCGCGTCGGGCGCCGATCTCGGCGCGGCCGTGAAGGCCAAGGGCGCGGTGACGGTGCCGGTGGACGCCGCCAAGCAGGAGCGGCTCAAGCGGATCACCGACACCCTGGACGACCTGCGCGATCTGCGCTGGCGGTACGTGGAAGGGCCCGGCGGCAACGGCCGCGCCTCGATGGGCATGGCCAACAGCACCGGCTGCTCGTCGGTGTGGGCGAGCACGTGGCCGTACAATCCGTATCCGTTCCCCTGGGTCAACCACCTGTTCCAGGATTCGCCGTCGATCGCGATCGGCCTGTTCGAGGCCCAGATGCGCAAGATGGCCGACAACGTGGCCGCGGTGCGGCGCGC
>DATLTC010000048.1 GCA_035533755.1 Gemmatimonadaceae bacterium | reverse complement strand
GACACCGCGCGATCGGCGGCGGCGCTGTGCGCCGCGGCCACCAGGAGGCCGGCGATCGTGCCGAGGAGCACGGCCACGACCATCTGTACCGAGAGCTTCTTCATGTGGGGCAACGGGTCAGAAGGTGGCGCCGAAGGTGAGTTCGATGACCGGCGCCTGTCGCAGAGAGCGCGTCCCGATGGTGAGCGCGACCGGTCCGGGGGCGAGCACGCCCCCGATGGTGAGACCGGCCCCGCCAAGATACGCGCTGCGGCCCGCCGACGCAGGCCACCGGTCGAACACGTTGCCGACGTTGCCCCGCGCGGTGATCAAGATGCCGCGCGGGGCCTCGAACTGCACGCCGGCCTGCGCCACGCGCACCACCGTCCCCTGCACCGACTGCGGATCGAGCCCCACGAACGGGACGAACTGCGACGCCCATACGGCCGACGAAACGCTTCCTCCCAGGAAGAAGCGATCGTGCAGCGGCAGGTCGGCCCCCGACGCGTAGCCGACATCAGCGCGACCCAGGAGCGAGAGGCGCCGCGAAACCGGATACGCGCCCTGGACGTCGGCGAAGTGGCGCCCGAAGGCGTTGACGCCGGCCAGCGAGTGCTCGGAGACGATGAGCACGGAGCCGCCGGCGCGCGGCGCGAAGATCCGGTCGTAGGTGTCGAGGGCGAGTTCGACGCCAACGGTGTTGTAGTCCTGCGATCGCGCCGCGAACAGGCTGTCGGCGCCCGCCGAGCCGTCATTCGACGAGCCGTGCGTGAGCGCGATCCCCAGGTAGCCGGCGTGGCCCAGGATGCGGGCGATCTGCGCCGACAACTCGCGCACGTCCAGCGTGGGCGGGCCGCCGACGCCGGCCCCGCGCAGAAGTGGCATCGGGGTGCGCGTGAACGTGGCGCGGTACGTCTGTTGGAAGAGCGCTTCGGGGCCCGCGCCGAGCAGGAATCGGGCGTCGTACTGCTGTTCCTCGCCCAACCGCGCCGTGAGCACCGCCTTGGATCCTGGGGTGAGCCAGTCGTTCACCGTCGCGCCGAGCAGGAGCGCCGCGCCCCGCGGCGTGTCGTAGCGCACTCCCACGCCGAACACGTCGCGGTCGCCCTCGGTGAGGTCGATCATGAGATCGTGGCCGCCGGGCCGCGCGGCCATGCGATAGCTCACCTGGTCGAAGCGGCCTGTGGCGTACACGCGCTCGATGGCCGCGGCCACTTCGCGCTCCGTAACCCACGTGCTGTCGGCAAGTCCGATCGCCGAACGCACCAGCGCGTCGGCGCCTTCGCTCACCCTGGTCCAGCTCAGTTGCAGCAGAAAGACCGAGTCGTCCGCAGGCATCGGCGGACGCGGCGGCAGCACCCCGCGCACGCGGCGCACCGAATCGGCGATCGCGACGAGCGCGGCACGCTGGGCGAGGGCCGCGGCGCGGCCCCGCGCGATCCAGGCCGGCGCCAATTCGAAGTCCAGCGACGAGAGGCCGCCGACGTCGGGGTCGATCACCACGTTGCAGAATGGCCGTTCGATGCGGTTGGACGCCTGCACGCGAAACGCGACCGTCTGGTTCACGACGTCGACGAGCGAGTGCAGGCTGTCCACTGGCGCGGGGCGCTCCGACACGTCCACGCAGATGATCAGATCGGCGCCCATGGCGCGCGCGTCCTGGGCCGGCAGATTGCGAACCACCGCCCCATCCACCACCTGGCGCTGGTCGGCCAGCGTCGCCGGCGCGAACGCGCCAGGGACGGCGGCGCTCGCCTCGATGACCTGCGCCAGCGAGCCGTGCTGCAGCAGGATGGGCTGGCCGGTCTCGAGATCCGTGACCAATGCGCCGAACGCGGTGGGGAGGCGCGAGAAGTCCGTGATGTCTTTCACCGGCCAGGTGTATTGCTCCAGACGTTCGGCGATCGCCTGCCGCGGAATCACGCTCGGCGGCAATCCGATGCGGCCCTGCTCCAGCGGGAAGGTGATCATGTAGCGCTCGTTCGCCGCCTTCTCGGCGGGACTCTGCTGCCGCCGATCGGTGGGACGGCGGAAGAGTCGTCCCCAGTCCTCATCCACGGCGAGGTGCTCGAGCTGGTCGGGGGAATAGCCCGCCGCGTAGAGGCCGCCGATGATCGCGCCCATGCTGGTGCCGGTCACGAGGTCCACGTGCACGCCCAACTGCTGCAGCACCTCGAGGACGCCGATGTGTGCGAAGCCCTTGGCGCTGCCGCCGCTCAGTACGAGACCGACGCGGGGATGCGGAACGTCGGCGAGACCGTCGGGGACGGCGGTGGACTGCGCCCGGGCCATCGCCACCGGCAGGGCGAGCAGCGCGGCCGCGCCAAGGCAGTATTGCGTGAAGCGGAAACGCACGGAGTTGTGGCTGATGGACCGGAGTGGAGCGACCCCAGGAGACAATGGACGATGGGCAGGGACCGCGTGGGAGGCAACAGGACCCGCCCCCCTTCCGTCAAGCACGGATCAGCCGCTACCGCCCCATCCCCAACGCCCGCATCCAGTTCTGAATTCCCGGATAATTGGGATTGAGCCGATACACCTGCATCGCCGCGGCCTGCGCCCCCTGCAGGTCCCGCATCAACGCATACGTCAATGACAGCTGATACACCGGCTGCGGATTGGTCGGATCGAGGCTCACCGCCTCGCGCAGATACGTCACCGCCTGCTGGAAGTCTTTGCGCTGCGCGGCGTCCACCCCGAGCGTGTACGCACTGAACGGCGTCGGCTGGAGACCGTAGGCCCGCAGGAACAGCCGCATCGCCTGGGCCGGCTTCTTCATCTGCATCAGCGCGCGCCCCGCCAACTCGTACGGAATCGCGGCGATCGGCACGTCGCGCATCAGCCCCCGATACTCGGCCAGCGCCGAATCGGGGAATCCCGCCTTCTCATAGTAGGCGCCCACCGCCACCTTGGCCTGCCGCCATGGAAGCCCCGCCGACGCCAGGAACGCCAGACTGTCCACCGCCCCCGACGGCCGGTAGGTGCCACGATAGTCGGTTGCCTGGGCCGCCGGCACGAACGGCCACCGCGACGTCAGCGTCGCCACGGTATGCGCCACGATCCGGCGGTCGAATGGCGTGATGTCCATGCCCGCCACGTAATCGGCCCACGGCTTCATGCTGTCGAGCTGCACCGCGTGCCCCTCGAAATGCGCGCTGTCCAGCGCCTGCCAGAAGGTCCGCGCGATGAGCGCCTCGCCCTCCTGGTTGGGGTGCACGTGCTCGAGAATGAGATTGTGGCCCACGATCCCTTGCGGCGACGCGGCGCGGAACGCCTCGACCACGGGCACGTACGTGGCGTGTTCCTCGCGCGCCACCGACCGGATGACGTCGTTGAACGCACTCGGCGCCCGGAACCGCACCACATCCAGATCGCGCGCCCGCACGTACAGCCGGCGCGCATCCACACTGTCATGGCGCGCGTCGGCCGCCTGCGCGGAGTCGTACACGGCGTCGGCGCCGCCGGCCGCGGCGTTCGCCGGCGAGGCGAACGGGTGCAGATCGCGATCGTCGCTCACCTGGCTGCCGATGAACACGGGCACGCCCGCCTCGCGGAACCTGGCCAGGATCCGTTGGAGATTGCTCTGCAGTTGCCGCACGCCGGCCCGGTACGCCGGCCCATCCAGCGGGATCTGCTGATCCGCAGCCACGGTTTCCATGAAACTCGCCGCCTGCGGGCCGGCCGCGGGCTGCGTGGCGAACATCCGACGTAGCCGCGTGACGCCGCGCCGCAGGAGCATGAAGGTGCGGAACCGCTCCATCCACAGGTACGCGCGCACAATCGCCGGTGAGGAGCCCACGGATTCGGTCGATCCCACGCCCAGCGCACCGTAGTACTCGTTGTGGCCCAGGAAGATCAGCACGGCGTCCGGGTGCTGCGCGATCACGGCGCCGGTCTGATCGAGCACGGCATAGCTGTTGGTGGCGGGGATGGCGAGGTTGATCACTTCCACCGAGTCGCCCGGCATCACGTCGCGCAGGACGTCCTGCAAGAGGTGTGAGAACGTGCCGGTGGGCGGCCACGGGAATCCGGCGGCCGTCGATTCGCCAAGGACGAACAGCCGGAACGCCTTTGCCGGCTTATGCGCGGCGAACGGCTCGACGATCGGGCTCGGCGGGCGCTGCTCGATGCTGAAATACCGCGTGGCGAGCGCCGGGTTCGGCAGCAGATAGTCCCCCATCTGCGCCGGCGCGCGCACGAACACGGGAACCGCCCCGCCCGGCCACACCACGCGCAGCCCCAGCTCCACGACGCCCAGGAATATGAACGGCGTCAGCACCGTGATGATCAGGAACAGCCAGTAGCGCCCGCGCGTCATCAGAACACCGAATAGATGAATGGCGCCAACGCCGAGCCCTGCACGAGCAGCAACAGCGCGCTGGCAAGGATCAGGATCAGAATGATCGGCAGCAGCCAGAGCTTCTTGCGCTCGCGCATGAACGTCCACAACTGGCGCAACAGGCTCATCGAAGCCATTGATACTCCGGGTTAGAACTGACGCTCATTGGCACGGCGCCGTTCCTCGGCGTCACGCGCCGGGCGATGAATCCAGTACGACGGCGCCGACGGATCGCGCGCCAGGGGACTACGACCGAAGGTCCGGCGCAGATAGGCAATCGGAGTCAAAGCGACGTAGTAGATGACGGCAAGCACGATCGGCCCCGTGATCCGCGACAGCAGACCCCCGAACGCCATCCAGCCGCGCTCCAGCGGCCCCAACCGCGTCGGCACCAGCAACCCCGCGATCAGCAGGGTGCCCCCGACGACGAACATGATCTCCGCCCCCAGCGTCCGCTGCCGCCACGCCAGCACGGCCGACAGCACCGAGACGGGCGCGGCCAGCGTGAACGCGAACTTCATCCCCTGTTCGCGGGTCAATCGCGCGCTGGTGGTCGGTGCCATCGGGCCGGGTCCTGAACGGGTTGGTCGGACTTCATGAGCACGAACGGGGGCATGACGAGCGCATCGAGATTCGTCCGCATGAAGCAGTCGTAGGCGTCGGCGGGCGAGCACACGATCGGCTCGCCCCGGACATTGAACGACGTATTGACGAGCAAAGCGCAACCGGTACGGTCGGCGAACGCCGCGAGCACGGCGTGGAGGCCAGGCGCCCGCTCCGCGGTCACGGTCTGGAGCCGCGCCGAGTAGTCCAGGTGCGTCACGGCCGGAATATCCGATCGCGGCACGTTGAGCCGGTCCAAACCACGGCGCGCCTCACCCTCGGCCAGCGGCAGCCGCCGCGATTCCCGCACCGGTGCCACGAACGTCATGTATGGACACTCCCCATCGATCTCGAAGTACTCCGCCGCGCGCTCGGCGAGCACGCTCGGCGCGAACGGACGGAACCCTTCGCGGAACTTGACCATCATATTGATCCGCGCCTGCATCCCGGCGTCGCGAGCGTCGGCCAGGATGCTCCGCGCGCCGAGCGCTCGCGGGCCGAACTCCATGGCGCCGTCAAACCATCCGATCACCTTGCCCGCGGCCAGCAACTCGGCGGCCCGCGCGATCGCGCCGTCGCGGCCCACGCGCTCCCACGCGGCGCCGAGCGGCGACAGCTCGCGTTCCATCTCGTCGGCCGCATACGAGGGCCCGAGCAGCGCCCCGCGCATCGCGTCGCCCGGAAGGGCAACCCGCGGCGCGCCGAAGTACTGGTGGTGCGCCGCGAGGGCGGCCCCCACCGCCCCGCCGGCGTCGCCGGCCGCGGGCTGGACCCAGATGCGGTCGAACACCCGCGCCCGCAGCAGCTTGCCGTTGGCCACCGCGTTGAGGGCCACGCCGCCGGCCATGCAGAGGTCGCCGAGTCCGGTCTCGCGGCGTGCCCAACGCGCCATGCGCAGCACGATCTCCTCGCACACCTCCTGTACCGACCGCGCGAGGTCCATCTCGCGCTGCGTGAGGCCGGATTCCGGCCGGCGCGGCGGGCCGCCGAACAGCGCCGAGAAGGCGTCGTTCGTCATCGTGAGCCCGCCGAGGTAGTTGAAGTAGCGCTGGTTGAGCGTGAACGATCCGTCGTCGCGCAGGTTGACCAGTTCGCGATAGATGGCGTCCACGTATCTGGGCTCGCCGTAGGGCGCGAGCCCCATGAGCTTGTATTCGCCGGAGTTCACCTTGAATCCGGCGTGGTAGGTGAACGCCGAATAGAGGAGGCCGAGGGAGTCCGGCCAGTGGAGTTCCTGTCGCAGTTCGACGACGCTGGCGTGGCCGGCCCCGATGGACGCCGTGGCCCACTCCCCCACGCCGTCGACGGTGAGGATCGCGGCCGCATCGAACGGCGACGGGTAGAACGCGCTCGCTGCGTGCGCTTCGTGGTGCTCGGTGAACAGCACGTGGCCCGGATAGTCGTCGAGCGCGCGGCGGATGGTGCCCTCGATGTCCAACCGGTCGCGGGCCCAGAGTGGGGCGCCGTGGCGGAACGCCGCGAAGCCCGCGGGCGCCATCCAGAGAAAGGTCTCGAAGATCCGGTCGAGCTTGAGGAGCGGCTTGTCGTAGAAGGCCACGCCGTCGAGCCGGCGGGCGCTGATGCCGGCCGCGCGGAGGCAGAAGTTCACCGCCTGGTGCGGGAACGACTCGTCGCCCTTACGGCGGGTGAACCGCTCTTCCTGGGCGGCGGCCACGATCTCACCGTCACGCAGGATGCACGCGGCGCTGTCGTGGTAGAACGCGGAGAGGCCCAGCACGAAGTGGGGCAAACGGCTACGGATTCGAGGGCGGGACGCCGTGGGCCGTGGGCGGTGCGTGGAAACACCCCGATCCCGGCCCCGGAACGTGTGGCATATTAGAGGTCCCCGCTGCGGCTCGAAAGGGAGATGTGCGCGATCGCTTGAACCCCCCGCGTGCCCCGGCTAGCTTTGAGGACTACCCGCGCGCGTAGCTCAGCTGGATAGAGCGTCGGCCTCCGGAGCCGAAGGTCACAGGTTCGAATCCTGTCGCGCGCGTCTCACGATTCTCAACCGCAGGTCCGGCGCTCGGCGGGTCCCGAGCGCATCCGCACCGAGGCGCGCCTCCGGCGGACCCCACTGTCGATTCAGCATCGACGCCGACCCTCCCGTCCGTTCCCCGTCGTGCGCTCCCACCCCGCGTCACGACGCCACCGTGTCGTCCATGTCGTCGCCCTCGCCGTCCGCCTCGCCGGCCCTCGTCAGCATCGCCGAGCTCAAGCGCAAGACGCTTCCCGCCCTCCTCGAGATGGCGGAGGCGCTGCAGCTCGCCGACGCCGAGACGCTGGCGCGCCATGACCTGACGTTCCGCATCGAGCAGGGGTTGCTGGCGGACGGCGTGCTGCTCCGGGGCGAGGGCGTGCTCGAGGTGCTTCCCGAGGGCTACGGGTTCCTGCGCAGCCAGGACTGGAACTACCTGAACGGGCCCGACGACATCTATGTATCGCCCTCGCAGATCAAGCGGTTCGGCCTGCAGACGGGTGACACGGTGCAGGGCCAGGTGCGCCCGCCCAAGGAATGGGAGCGGTATCTGGCGCTCCTCAAGGTGGAGTCGGTCAACGGCAGCGACCCCGAGCTGGCCAGGGAGCGCGTGCCGTTCGACAGCCTGCGGCCACGCTACCCCGAAGGACGCCTCCGCCTCGAGGTGAAGAGCGGCGACCTGAGCATGCGCGTGATGGACCTCATCGCGCCCATCGGCAAGGGACAGCGCGGGCTCATCGTGTCGCCGCCGCGTGCCGGCAAGACGATCCTCCTGCAGAAGATCGCCAACGCCATCGCCGAGAACTACCCCGAGGTGGTCCTCATCGTCCTGCTCATCGACGAGCGGCCCGAAGAGGTGACCGACATGCGGCTCACCATCAAGGGCGAGGTGATCAGCTCCACGTTCGACGAGGAGCCGCAGCGCCACGTCCAGGTGGCCGACATGGTCATCGAGAAGGCCCGCCGCCTCGTGGAGAGCAAGAAGGACGTGGTGATCCTGCTCGATTCGATCACCCGCCTGGGCCGCGCCCACAACGCCGTGATGCCCCACTCGGGCAAGATCATGTCCGGCGGCGTGGACGTGAACGCGCTCGAGAAGCCCAAGAAATTCTTCGGTGCCGCCCGCAACATCGAGAACGGCGGCTCGCTCACGATCATCGGCACGGCCCTCATCGAGACGGGCTCGCGCATGGACGAGGTGATCTTCGAGGAGTTCAAGGGCACCGGCAACATGGAGTTGATCCTCGACCGCAAGATCGCCGAGCGCCGCATCTACCCGGCCATCGACATCAACCGCTCCGGCACGCGCAAGGAAGAGCTGCTGTTCACGCAGGAAGAGCTGAACCGCGTCACGCTGCTGCGCACCTTCCTGGCCGACATGCCGGACGCCGAGGCCATCGAATTCCTGCTCAAGCAGATGTCGCGCTCCAAGAACAACAAGGAATTCTTCGTCCAGATGGCCCAGGGCGGCTGACCATGGACGCGACGGATCGCGGGCGGTGGCTGGCGGTGGACTGGGGGGAGCGGCGGATCGGGCTCGCGATCAGCGACCCCACCGGCATCATCGCGTCGCCCGCCGGCTACCTCGTGCGCCGCGCCGGCAAGCGTCCGCCCATCGCCGAGCTGATGCGCCGCGCCCAGGCGCTCGAGGCGCGCGCGTTCGTGCTCGGCCTGCCGCTCGACGGCAACGGCAACGACACGCCGCGCGCGGTCGAGGTGCGTCACGTGGCCGCCGAACTCGAGAAGCGCACGGGCCTGCCCGTGCGGCTCCTCGACGAACGGTTCACCACGGCGGCCGCCCTACGCGCCGTGCACGAGATGGGCGGATCCACGCGCGGCCGCAAGGGCGACGTGGACGCCCTCGCCGCCACCGTGCTCCTGCAGCATGCGCTCCGCCATGCGCCGTAGCCGCCTCGCGCGCCGGATCGTGCTGTGCGGCGCGGCGTGCGCGCTCGCCGCGTGCAGCACCGGCGACTCCACCACCGTCCGCGTGAGCGTGCCCACCGGCGCCTCGGTGCGCATCGCCGCCGATTCGCTGGCCAAGGCGGGCGTCGTACGGTCGGCGCGCCTGTTCCGCGCCTTCGCCTATCTGAGCGGCGGCGACCGGCGTATCCGGCCCGGCACCTACGAGATGGGCCGCGGCGAGAGCTGGTTCGCCGTGCTCGACGCCCTACGCCGCGGCCGCGGCATCGTCAGCACGGTGACGATTCCCGAGGGATTCGCGCTCGAGCAGATCGAGCCCCTGCTGGCCGGCAAGCTGGGCGTGCCGCTCGACTCGGTGCGCGCGGCGGCCACCGACACGGCGCTGCTCGCGCGCCTCGACCTGCCGACACCGACGCTCGAGGGCTACCTGTTTCCCGACACCTACACGTTCCCCGAAGGCACCACGGCGCGCGAAGCGGTGGGCGCCATGGTCGCCCAGTTCGAGCGCACGTGGAAGCCGGCGTGGACGGCGCGGCTCGACACCATCGACATGTCGCGCAACGACCTGATGACGCTGGCCTCGATCGTCGAGAAGGAAGCCAAGCTCCCCGAGGAACGTCCCGTGATCGCCGCCGTGTACATGAACCGGCTCCGGGCCGGCATGCTGCTGCAGGCCGATCCCACGGTGCAGTACGCCCTGCCCCAGCACGAGACCCGGCTCCTGTACAAGGATCTCAAGGTGAAGTCCCCGTACAACACCTATCGCCACCTGGGGCTGCCGCCGGGACCGATCGCGTCGCCCGGCAAGGCGAGCATTCTCGCCGCGCTCTATCCCGCGCACGTGCCGTACAAGTACTTCGTGGCGGCGCCCGACGGGCATCACGAGTTCCGCGTGGACTACAAGGGCCACGAAGCGGCCGTGCGCGAGATGCGGCGAGAGCGCGCCGCCCTGGCCAGGGCCGACGCGGCCCGGAAGGACACGACCCGAGCGCGTCCTCCGGTCAGGAAGCGGGACTGATCCCCACCATGTCGCACCATGCGGTGGTATCGGCCAAGGGCGCCGGACGATGGGAGCGCGGGCACCCGTGGATCTACCGCAGCGACGTCACGCAACGTCCCGACGACGCCGCCGGCGTGGTGGCCGTGCAGGATCCCCGCGGCCGACCGCTCGGCTGGGCGCTGTGGAGTCCGCGCTCGGAGATCTCGCTGCGGCTGCTCGACCGCGATCCGAACGCGCGCATCGACGCCGCGTGGTGGGCCCGTCGCATCGCGAGCGCGGTGGAGCGGCGCGCCCCGCTGGGGCAGGTCGCCAACGCCTACCGTCTGATCCACGGCGAAGGCGACGGGCTGCCCTCGCTGGTCTGCGACCGGTACGATCGCTGGCTGGTACTGCAGTTCATGAGCGCGGGCCTCGAACCGTCGCGGCCGCACATCGTCCAGGCGCTCGAATCGCTGCTCCACCCCGCCGGGATGCTGGCCCGAAACGACGTCTCGCTCCGCGACAAGGAAGGGCTGCCCCGCGTCGTGGAACTGCTCACCGGCGACGTGCCCCGCGAGATCGAGATCGTGGAGCACGGGGTGCGCTACGCCGCCGCCCCATGGGACGGCCAGAAGACCGGCGCCTTTCTCGATCAGCGCGACAACCGCGTCCGCATCGGCGCCCTGGCGCGGGGGCGCGCGCTGGACTGCTTCAGCTATCACGGTTCGTTCGCGCTGCACCTGGCAGGCCGCGCCGAGCACGTGATCGCCCTCGACAGCTCGGCGCCGGCGCTCGAGCGCGCCGCCCAGAACTGTGCGCGCAACGGCCTCACGAACGTGGAGTTGGTGGAGGCCAACGCCTTCGACTATCTCAAGCAGGCCGAACGCGACCGGACGCGCTTCGAGACCATCGTCCTCGATCCGCCGGCGTTCGCCAAGACCAAGGCGGCCCTCCCGGCGGCCCTCCGCGGTTACAACGAGATCAACCTCCGCGCCATGCGGCTGCTCTCGCCGGGCGGGATCCTGTTCACCGCCAGCTGCAGCTTCCACCTGTCCAAGCCGCGATTCCTGGAAATGCTCGAGCACGCGGCCGCCGATTCGGGCCGCCGCCTCGCCCTGCGCGAGATCGTCGGCCAACCGCTCGACCATCCAGAAATCCTGACCATCCCCGAAACGGGGTACATCAAGGGCGCGGTCGTCGAAGCGATGGACTAACCTCCGCCGCGCCTCTGGCGCGAGCCGGCCGATTGGCGCATCCTTGGCGCTCTTCCTCAACCCTCGCCCCGACCATGTCCCGACTCTCCTTCTGCCGCGCGACACGGAGCGCCGCCACCGCGCTGCTGCTGGCGGCGCCGCTCGCCGCCCAACACGCCAAGCCACCCGCCGTGCCCCCGGCCATCTCGGCCATCAGGACGGCCGACCTCAAACGTGACCTCTACTATCTGGCCAGCGACGCCATGCGCGGCCGCGAGGCCGGCACCCTGGACGAGCTGCGCGCCGCCTCGTGGGAAGCCGAGCAGGCCCGCAAAGCGGGACTCCAGCCGGCCGGCGACGACGGCACCTACTTCCAGTGGTTCAGCATCAAGCGCACGCGCCTGTCGCCCGCCAGCACGATCATGATCGGCGACCGCGCCCTGGTGCTCTGGAAGGACATCGCCTCGTCGAGCACCGTGCAGGCGCACATCGACGCGCCCGCGGTCTTTGCCGGCGACGGCAGCGACACCACGATCGACGTGCGCGGCAAGGTCGCGATCGCGACGCTGGTTCCGCCGCCGCCCAACACCCGCCAGTTCATCGGCGTGTACTCCCCCGAATGGCACTACGCCCGCGCCGCGATCGCCGCCGAGGGTCAGCGCCTCGCCGCGCGCGGCGCCTCCGCCGTGGTGCTCGTGGCCGATTCCATCGGCGACATCGCCTTCGACGCCGTCACCGCGATCTCATCGCGCGGCACCTACGACGTGGACGACCCGGCCACCAATGCGGCCGGCGGGCGGTACGGAGCCCCGGAACACGGCCCCCCGGTGCTGCTCGTCCACCGCGACATGCTCGAGGCGCTGCGCGCCGGCGGCCAACGCGCCACCATCCACCTCGTCACCGAGACCTTCGACTACCCGTCGGTGAACGTGATCGCCAAGGTGCGCGGCACCGATCCACGGCTGCGCGACCAGTACGTGATGTTCAGCTCGCACTCCGACCACGACGGCGTGCGCTTTCCCATGGCCGGCGACTCGATCTGGAATGGCGCCGACGACAACGCGTCGACGAGCGTGGCCATCCTCGCCATCGGCCGCGCCTTTGCCAAGGAGCCCGGCAAGCGGTCGGCGCTGTTCATCTGGCACGGCGCCGAGGAGCGGGGACTGCTCGGCTCGCGGTATCACGCCACCCATCCCGTGGTGCCGCTGCACCAGATCGTGGCCGTGCTCAACGGCGACCTGATCGGCCGCAACAACCCCGACACCGCCTCGCTGCTGGGCGTGCAGCCGCCCCACCGCAATTCCAGCGATCTCGTGCGCATGGCGCTCGCCGCCAACGCCGCCACCGGGAAGTTCGTGCTCGACTCCACCTGGGACCGGCCCACGCACCCCGAAGGCTGGTACTTCCGCAGCGATCACGTGCCCTACGTCAGGCGGGGCGTGCCGGCGCTCATGTATTCCACCAACCTGCATGCCGACTACCACACGCCACGCGACGAGGCGTCGCGCATCGACTACGCCAAGCTCACGCGCATGACCGACTGGATGTACGAGACCGGATGGCTGGTGGCCAACGCCCCCACGCGACCGGCGCTGGATCCGGGGTTCAAGCTCGAGCGCTGACGCGCGGTTCAGCGCCGCTGGCAGGCCGGACAGAAGTAGGTGGATCGTCCGGCCTGCACGACGCGGCGGACCCTGGCGCCGCAGCGGCGGCAGGCCAGACCCTCGCGGTCGTACACGTTCAGCCGCGCGGCACCGATCGCGGTGTAACGCGATCCGGTGGCGCGCGAGATCACGGCGCGAATGGCGGCGATCAGACGTTCGAGCCGGACGCGCGACAACGACGATGCACGCGCCCGGGGGTTCACCCGGGCGCGCCAGAGTGCCTCGGCCACGTAGATGTTGCCCAGGCCCGCGATCACCCGTTGGTCGAGCAGCACCGGCTTGATCGCTCCGCGTCGGCGCGCGAGCAGGTCATGGAGCATCTGCGGCGTGAGCGCCGCGTCCATCGGCTCCACGCCCAGGTCCAGCCGCGGCGGGGACCCCGCCGGATGGACATCGAGCGTGGCCAGGGCCCGCGAATCCTCCAGCACCACGCGGCGCCCATCGTCGAGCGTGAACACCGCCCGCGCGAACCGCGGCAGCGGGGCGCCTGGCGGCGCCACCAACCAGTCGCCGGTCATCCGGAAGTGCGCATGCAGCACGCGCCCATCGGCCAGATGGATGAGTTGATGCTTGCCGCGGCGCTCCACGCCGGCGATCGTCGCGCCGGCGAGCGCGCGCGCCACGCCGGCCGGCACGCGCCGCCGGAGGCTGGGATGCAGCAGGGCAACGTGCGCGATCACGCGTCCCGCCACCACGCGGCGCAGGGCGCGGACCGCATGCTCCACTTCGGGCAACTCGGGCATGGACCGCCTGACAGGTTGACGGGGGACCGTTGACCGGGCAAGATGCGGCGATGCCCCCCGGAACTCAATCGTCGGACGACCCGCCCCCATCCCACGACGCGCGCAGCGCCGCGGTGCGCCGCGTGCTGTTGCAGGTGCTCATTCTCAACGGGATCGTGGTGGCGATCAAGCTCGCGATCGGGCTGCGCACCCACGCCCTCTCCGTGCTCGGCGCCACCCTGGAGTCCGGGCTCGACCTGCTGAACAACGTCATCGGGATGACGTTGGTGTCGATCGCAGCCCGCGGCCCGGACGAGGACCATCCCTATGGCCACGCGAAGTTCGAGACCATGGGCACGATCGGCATCGTGGGATTCCTCTCGGTCTCCTGCTTCGAGCTGCTGCGGGAGGGCATCACGTCGCTGGTCCACGCGCGGGTGCCGCACACCGCCTCGTTGCTCGAAGTGAGCGTGATGGCGCTCACACTGCTCGTGAACGCGGGCGTGGTGTGGTACGAGCGACGGCGCGGCCGCGCGCTGCAGAGCGCCTTCCTCTCGGCCGACGCGGCACACACCGGCAGCGACATCTTCGTCACCCTGCTGGCGATCGCGTCGCTCCTGCTCACGCGGGCCGGCGCCCCGCGCGCCGACGCCGTGCTGGCCATCGCGGTGGCGTTGCTCATCGCGTGGACGGGTTGGCAGATCCTGAGCGAATCGGTGCCGATCCTGGTGGACGCCAGGGGCATGGACGCCGCCGAGCTGCGTCGGATCGCCACCGCGGTCCCCGGCATCCTCGAGGTGCGCACGGTGCGGTCGCGGTCCACGGCGTCGGGGCAGCTGTTCGTGGAGATGACGATCGTGGTGGCCGGCGCGTCCTCGGTGCAGGAAGCCCACGCACTGGCCGACGCCGTGGAAGCCGAGGTGGCGCGGGTGGCCGGCAGCGCGGAAGTGGTGGTGCACATCGAGCCCAGATAGCCAAACCCCCGCTTGCGCGGCGGCCGGGACGATACAACATTTGTGAGTCCTCATCCGGGTGCGCATGGCCTTGCGACCGCAGCGGTCCCTTCGACACGAATACGAGTTGTACGTCGATGAGGAAATCGAGAATTACAAGGAGTCGATCCCGCGCTCGGCCCTGCTGAGCGTCGGGGACGAAGCGGTGTCCCGGTTGGGCACGGGCCCGCAGATCCTCCTCACCGAGCTGCTGCTCTGCGACGAGGTCAACCGCATCATCTTCAAGCGCCTGCGGCTGCCGAGCTACGATACGTGGCGACGCAAGCGGCTCAAGCTGGCCAAGGAACTGCGCCGGCCGGAGCATTGGGGACTGACCGCGGATCACGTGGCCGTGCGCGCCATCGCGCAGGCCGCCGAGGGCCGCGTGCTCGTGGCCGGCATGACCGAGGAGGACGGCTCGGCGCTCTTTCTGGCCGCCAACGGATGCCAGGTCACCGCGGTCCACCGCGAGGCGCGGACGGTCGAGCGCGTGATGCACGCCGCCAACGAGGCGGGGCTCGCCGAGCGCGTGCGCGCCGTGGCCGCCGACCTGAGCGCGTGGGAACCCGAGGAGCCGCTCACGGCGGTGATCTGCACGCCCACAGCGCTCGCGGGCCTGAACATGAAGGCGCGTCGACGCGTGATCGAGGTGCTGCAGTCGGCCACCGCCGACGGCGGCGTGCATCTGGTGCAGATGATCGCGGCGGGCGGGCGCGGGACCTCGCCGTCGCTGGACGAGCTTCGCTCGCGCTACCGCGGATGGTCGGTGACGGTGGACGAGGACCGCGGCGACACCGGCTTGAACACGTTCGTGGCGCGAAAGGAGATTGCTTAGCCCGTATCAGAACGACACGTAAAGCAGCCTTGGCTGCGTGTCATCGAGCGACGCATTGACCGGACCGCGGTTGATGGGTCGCTCGCTTCTCTTTGCGGCACAACGAGTTGGTGATTTGGGGACGCTGGCATCGCTTGTGCAATAAGAGCGGCGTCCGCGCGACCATTCGAGTCGCGCAACCGGGGTGGTCGATGTTCCGTTTCCGCCGATTGGCCCCGCGGTTTCCGGGAAAGCGGCAGTGGTGATGGATATAATGAAAGCAGATCGCAAGACGTCCAAGGAGCTGGAGCCGGTCGGGATCGTGATCTCGCAGGGCTGGCAGGAAGAGAAGCCCCCGGTGTTCAGCGCGTACGTGTGGGGCCCGGCGCCGGAAGACGGCGCCAGCAAGGGCAAGCCGGTGGCGGCGTAAGCCGACGCGGGGCCGAGGATGAGACGCGCCGGCGATCGTTCGCGATCGCCGGCGCGTCGTGTATCAAAGAAGAAAGCCGGCGCGTGAGCGCCGGCTTTCTCATTACCACGACGAAGAGATATCTACTTTCTCTTCTTGCGGCCGGCCTTCTTCGCGGCCTTCTTCGCGGTCTTGCGGCCTTTCTTCGCCGCCTTCTTCGCGCCCTTACGGGCCTTCTTTGCAGCTGCCATGGTGAAATCTCCAATATTGGAGGTTCATCACTCGATCGATCCCCCGGTGGATCGGCGAGTCAGCGCCCGGTTGCCGAAGCTACCGATCGCCGCTGCACCCGGCTCCGCGGAGACGGGTGAAGCTCGTGGCCATCGCGCGAGGTGCGCGATGGCGAAATGCGGTGGAGGTACTGCTCGAACGGCTGGTTGATTGGAACGACGACTGGAATGCAAAAACGCCACGGGCACAGGTGCCCGCGGCGGAGATGGTCGATGATTCCCGGACGCGCGCAAGAGCGAAGATCGCGACGTCGGACAATGCGGATGACGAGGACGGAGGGACGGCGAGCGCGCCGACGACGAACCCTGTCGCGGCCTGCGACTGCTGCAGTTGAAGAAACGCTCGTCGCGATAAATCCACCGAGTATCCTCGAATTCGCGTCAATAGTTACTCCGCGCGAATATAGGAACGTGCCAAGTCACGCGCAATAGCGAGTTTACGCAATCGGCACGGCGGATCGCGCGGACTTCCATCGCCTGATGCGGCATGCGAGCTTCCATGCGCGCGCCACCAAGCAGCGCGCATCCAACGCAACGATACTCTGAAGCGAGGCGCGCGTGAGAGCGCTGGTCAAACAAACTGCGGCTCCCGGATTCACTCTGAAAGAGGTTCCCGAGCCGACGATTCGAGACGACGAGGTCCTCATCCGCGTGCGTCGCGCGGGCGTCTGCGGCACCGACGTGCACATCTACGAATGGGACGCGTGGGCGCAGGGACGCTGCAAGCCGCCGTTCACCGTCGGACACGAATTCGCGGGCGACGTGGCCCAGGTGGGCAAGCTGGTCACCGACGTGCACGTCGGCGATCGCGTGACCGCCGAGGGCCACATCGTGGACGGCCGCTGCCTGCTCTGCCGCACTGGCAACTCGCACGTCTGCCCCCACACTCGCATCATCGGCGTGGACCGCGACGGCTGCTTTGCCGATTACATCGCGATGCCGGCCACCAACGTCTGGCACCTGGACGACAACGTGTCGTTCGACATCGGCGGCATCCACGATCCGATGGGCAACGCCTTCCACACCGCGCTCACCGCCGACATCCCGGGCGCTACGGTGCTCATCACCGGGTGCGGGCCGATCGGCCTGTTCGCGGTGGGCATCTGCAAGGCGGCCGGCGCGTCGCGGATCATCGCCTCCGACGTCAACGAGACCCGGCTCGCGCTGGCCCGCCGCATGGGGGCGCACGACGTGGTCCACCCGAACGAAGCGGCCGCCGCCGTGCGCGCCGCCACCGAGGGTCTGGGCGTGGACGTGGTGCTCGAGATGTCGGGCGTCCCGTCGGCCATCCACCAGGCGTTCGAGCTGGTGCGCGTGGGCGGCCGCGTGCAGATGCTGGGCATCCCGTCCAAGCCGATCGAGGTGAACCTCGCCACCGAGGTGATCTTCAAGGGCATCACGATCTACGGCGTGGTGGGCCGGCGCATGTACGACACCTGGCATCAGGTGACCCGGTTCCTGCGGTCCGGGATGTTCGATCCGACGCCCGTGATCACGCATCGGTTCCCGCTCGAGGCGTACGACGAAGCGATCAACGCCATCAAGACGGGCGCCGCCGGCAAGGTGATATTCGAGATCGCTTGACCAGAGGAAGCCCCATGTCCGTGAACGTGAATTTCGTGAACCAACTGAACGCGACGATCGACCAGCTCAAGGCCGATCGCGTGTACAAGAAGCTCAACCACCTCGAGTCGCCGCAGGCGGCCCGCGTGCGCATGGAAGGCCGCGGCGAGGTGATCATCCTCTCCTCCAACAACTATCTCGGGCTGTGCAACGAGCCGTCGGTGGTCCAGGCCGGCATCGACGGGCTCAGGAAGTACGGCGCCGGCACCGGAAGCGTGCGCTTCATCTGCGGCACGTTCACCGTGCACCGTGAGCTCGAGGAGGCGCTGGCGCGGTTCGTGGGCTGCGAATCGTCCATGAGCTACGTGAGCGCCTGGAACGCCAACGAAGGGCTCACCGCGACGATCGTCCAGGAGGGCGACTTCGTGGTCAGCGACGCGCTCAACCACGCCTCGATCATCGACTCGATCCGGCTGGCCAAGGCAATCACCAAGTGCACCACGGCCGTGTACAAGCACGGCGACCTGGACGACCTGCGGGCCAAGCTCGCGGGGGCCCGGTCGGCCAAGCGCCGCCTCATCTGGACCGACGGCGTGTTCTCCATGGAAGGCTCGATCGCGCCGCTCCCCGAGCTCGTGCAGCTGGCCCGGGACCACGACGCCGTGCTCATCGTGGACGACTCGCACGCCACCGGGGTGCTCGGCAAGAACGGGCGCGGCACCGCCGAGCATTTCGGACTGCTCGGCGAGATCGACATCATCACCTCCACGCTCGGCAAGGCGCTGGGCGGCGCGGCGGGCGGATTCACCGCCGGTCCCGCGGCGCTCACCGACTACCTCATCCAGCGGTCCCGGCCACAGCTGTTCTCGAACGCGCTGCCGCCCACCGTGGCGTGCAGCGCGCTGGCGTCCGTGGCCTTCATCGAGCAGCACCCCGAGCGGGTACAGTTGCTGCGCGACAACACGCGCTACTTCCGCGAGCGGATCACCGAGGCCGGCTTCAAGCCGCTGCCCGGCGAGACGCCGATCGTCCCGATCATCGTGGGCGAGACGGCCGCCGCCATCCAGATGTCGGACATGCTCCTGGACGCGGGCGTGTTCGTGACCGGATTCGGCTTCCCCGTGGTGCCCCAGGGCGAAGCCCGCGTGCGCTGCCAGATCTCGGCGGCCCACACGCGGGCCGACCTGGACCAGGCCATCGAAGCGTTCAGGTTGGTGGGCCGGAAGTTGAAACTCATCTGATGGCTGGTAGGACGGTAGGAGCGTAGGGGGGTAGGACGGCAGACTGCGTAACGCAGTGCCCCCCTACCCCCCTACCGTCCTACCGTCCTACCTGTAGTGAGGTGTGACGCGAAGGGGAGTACCCTCGTCCGTGTGACGGGGAACCGCCATGCGCGGGGACCGGACTTCATCTCGAGGGCTCGTATGAAATCGATCCGTTCGCTGGCGGTGGCCGCCGCGGTACTGGCAATGGTACCAGCAGCCGGCATGGCGCAGTCCGCACGCCCGTTCCAGAATTCGTGGTTTTGGGGATTGAAGGCCGGTGGGACCTTCATGTCGGCTCCCAGCCAGGCCAACCTGACGTCGCCGATGGCCGGCATCGACTGGCTCATCACGCGCAATCGCGGCGGCCTGTACGTGTCGTTCGATCAATCGTTCTTCACCCAACATGCGGTGATCGCCGATTCCGTGCAGCCCACGGACACGCCCAGCCGGCTCAATCTGACGGATCTGCGTCGGGTGACCGTGGCGCTGATGGGCTACCCGGGGGACAACCCGAACATCCATCCGTACGCGGGACTCGGGATCACGTACAACCAGGTGGGGAGCGTGAAGCCGTCGAGCCCCTATGGCTCCGACAGCCAGTACTCCCTGGCCCAGTCGATCATCGCCCAGTACAAGTCGGTGTTCTCGCCGGTGGTCATGCTCGGCGCGCAATTCCAGGTGCGCAACGCCGCGCTGTTCGTGCAGGGGATGGGTTGGACCGCCAACTCGCAGTTCTTCATCTACAACGCCCGCGGCTTCAACGCGTCCCTCGAAGCGGGCGTGCGCTACAACTTCGGCAGCTCCGTCGAAATCGATCGCTGAGTCGCCGCCGGTTGCACGAGCGGGCGCGGATCACCTGGATCCGCGCCCGCTCGTCGCTTGCGGCATGCCGCGTCAGTGCGACGCCGGCTTCCGGTCGAGCACGATCTCGATCACGCGCAGCATGTTGCCGCCGAGCATCTTCGTGACGTCGGCGTCGCTGTAGCCTCGATCGAGCAGGCCCTGGGCGATGCGCGGCAGGTCGGTCACGTCGCGCAGGCCGGCCGGGAGCAGGCCTTGCACGCCGTCGAAGTCGCTCCCCAGCCCCACGTGGTCCACCCCGGCCACGCGGGCCACATGGTCGATGTGGTCGATGAGCATCGAGAGCGGCGGGCGCGGCAGGGCGTGAACGAGTTCGGCGCTCCTGCGCTCGTACTCGGCGCGCACCCCGGCGGTGTCGGCGCCGGGCCGCTTGGCGGCCTCCGCCTCTTCGGCCGCCACCTGCGCTTTCACGCTGTCCATGGCCGCGGCGAACTTCTGGTCCAGAAACATGGCAAAGAAGTTCACGTTCACCACGCCGCCGTTGCGCGCCACGGCGCGCAGCATGTCGTCGGTCATGTCGCGCGGGTGGCCACCCAGGGCGCGGGCGCTGGAGTGAGACGCGATCACCGGGTCGGTGCTGGTGGCGATGACGTCGTAGAAGGTGGAATCCGAGACGTGGGAGACGTCCACCAGCATGCCGAGGCGGTTCATCTCCTGCACCACCGCCTTTCCGAAGTCGGTGAGGCCGCCCGTCCTGGTCCCGTTGACGCCGATGGACGATCCCGCCCAGTCGTTGCCGTTGTTCCACGTGAGGGTCATGTAGCGCGCCCCCTGCGCGTACAGCGTGCGCAGATGGTCGAGCGAATTCTCGATCGAGTGGCCGCCCTCGATCCCGATGAACACCGCCAGCTTGCCCTGCTGCTTGGCGCGGAGCACGTCGCCGGATGTGGTGGCCAGGATGAGCTGGTCGGGGTGCCGGTTCACGAGGGCGTGGATGGTGTCGACGTACGCTTCGGCGCGCTGCCATGACTGATCGGGCATGGCGCGCGCGTAGTTGGCGTCCACGAACGCGGCCAGGAACTGCGCGGTGATGCCGGATTCCATGAATCGCGGGACGTCGGAGTCGCCCAGGTCCTTGCCGTAGCCCGGCGCGTGCCGCACGTCGGCGTCGTAGCCGTCGTCGAGCATGCGGCTCGGCAGGTCGTTGTGGGCGTCGATCACGACGGCGTCGCGATACACCCGCATGGCGTGGGCGGACACTGCCGGGGGAGCGGATTGCTGCATGGAGGGCTTGCCTCCGCCGCTGCAGGCGGCGGCCAGGGCGAGGGTGGGTGTGAGCCGGGCGACCACCGATCGGGGGGTCATCGAGAATAGCGCCGTACGGGAAAGTGAGCGGGGGCGCGCGATACGAAGGGATCGCCGGCCACGGTGAAGCGCAACGGCCAGTCGGCGGCGCGACGGATCCCGATTCGCGGCGTGACGAGCACGTCGCGGTCGGGCACGGGCGCGCCGGCGCGGATGAGGAGCGGCGGCTGCTGGAGCGGGAGCCCGTTGTGGCGGACGTCGATGCCGAACGCCTGGCAGAGTTTGGCCGGGCCGTTGGTGAGGTCGGCGTCGCGTCGCGACGCGCCGCGACGCGCCCGCATCAACGCGATCCCGTCGATGGGCGCCACGGCCCGGATGAGCACCGCGCTGGGCAGGCCGCGTGCCCGCGTAACGGCGTTGACGCACCAGTGCATGCCGTAGATGAAATAGACGTACGCCGTGCCGGGCGGCCCGTACAACGGCTCGGTGCGCCCGGTACGGCCGGCCGCGGCATGGCAGGCCGCATCGTGTTCGCCGAGGTACGCTTCGGTCTCGACGATGCGGCCCGCGGCAACGCCCTCGGGCGTGTGGCACTCGAGGACGGCCCCAAGCAACTCGCGCGCGACACGTTCCGTGTCGCGCGCGTAGAAGCGAGCCGGGAGCACGGCGCGCCGACGCGAGCGCCGCGCGGGATGCGCGGCGCCCGCGGTCATGCGTTGGACTTCGCCGACTTTCTCGGAGCGCGCGGCTTGCGCGGCTTCTTCTCCGCGGAAGGCGCCGCATCGGCCGGAGCGTCCTTGGCCGCGCCGCGCTTCTTGCCTCCGCGCGCGGGCTTGGCGGCGGGCGCCTCCTCCGGCGCGGCCGGCGGCGGTGTGGGCGCCGCGACGTGGACCACCCCCACGGACAGCAGCTCGCGCGGCGGCGCGGCGGGCTTGCCGCCGCGGCCGCGTGCGCCGCCGCCACGCGGACCCATCCCGAGGCGCGGGCCGGTGGCCGGCGCCGGAGCGGGCGGCGCCGCGGCGGTTGCCGCGGCGGCGAGCTGATCGGCCACCGGAGCGGCCGCGGCCGCGCGCGACACTTCGAAGTCGTCTCCGCGACGGCGCAGATCGATGAGATTTCCATCATGCGCGTCGTGGAGAATGCGCGTGAAGTTACGCTCGCTCAGGCTCTCGCTGTCACGGCCGAGCAGTTCGTGCGCGCGCTGGCGCACCGTGCTCGCCCGGATGGTCTCGTCGCCGGTGGTGAGCGTCTCCACGGCCCGGCGCACGAGATCGAACGCCTCGGTGCGCGTGAGGCGTTCGCCGCTGGTGCCCACCACGTCGCCGCGCTGCGGCGCGGGGGGTGCCGACGGCGCCGGCGCGGCGGCTGCAGGCGCGGCGTGGGGTTCGCGCGGGGTCTCCCCGGCGGCGCCGGCCGCGAGCTCGAGCTGGGGCGCTTCGGCGCCACGTCCACCGCGGCCGCGGCCACGGCCACCCCGGCGTCCACGCCGTGGTCCACGATCCTCGGCCGCCGACTCGGGACGTTCCGCCGCCGGGGCACCCGCTACGACCGGTGCGGCCGGCGCGCTCGGCGCCCTGGCGCCTTCGCCCGGTGCGCCGACTTCGAGCTGGCCGTTCTCGAGCTTGGTGAGCGTCACCAGCCCGCGGGCGGCCGCATCCTGCACGAACTTCGAGAACTTGGAATGGCCGGTGTTCTTCTCGTCGAACGTGCTGTCGATGTCCTGCATGACCTGCTTGAGGCGGTCGGAGCGCATGACGTCGCCGTTGCGCTTCATGCGGCTGATCGCCTCGGTGACCAACTCCCACGGATCGTACTTGCGGGAGGACTCTTCCTCACTGGCCTTCACGAGGCCGGCCAGGGCGTTGTAGCTGTAGTACTCGTCGCAGTTCATGACCAGCAGGTCGCTGGACGATTCCCGGATGCCGACCCCGATGACGTACTTGCCGTATTCCTTGAGCTTGATGACGAGGCTCGAGAAGTCGGAGTCGCCGGACAGCAGGATGATGGTGCCGATCTCCGGCCGCGTGAACACCAACTCGATGGCGTCGATGGCCAGGCGGATGTCGGTGGCGTTCTTCTTGGCCGATCCGTACGCGGGGGCGAAGATCAGATCGATGGACGCTTCGGTGAGCGGGACGATGTACTGCGGGTAGCGGCGCCAATCGGCGTAGGCACGCTGCACCGCGACCTTCCCCTTGATGATGTCCGACCCGAGCAGGTTGCGGAGCTCGTGGCCGAGGTCCGACCGGATCCCCATCGTGACGTTGTCGAAGTCGATGAGGAGCGCCGCGTTGGGCGCGTGCATCGGGACGGGAGCAACGGAATGGACGGGGGAGACCGTGGCCTGCGGGCCGCGGTGAATGAGGGCGCCGTGCGAGCGGGTTGGCTCGCGGCGCTGATTTCGAGGGTTCATGCCCTTCCCTGTATCGAGTCGCATGGACTCGTGGCGGTTGTCGGTTCGACCGCCAGGCGCACGGGGCAGATCGTCTGCGAACATGGAGCGCGGACGATCGTCACCGGGCAGCGCCCGTCGATCGGCACGCGACCCGCCGAGCGCCCAACGTTCCAGCGGCGTCGCGGAGAGTCTCGCTTTGGAGGGCGCGCCCAAATGCGTCGCTCTCCCGGCAGGCGTGCAGCTGCCGTCGTGCCGCCCGGCCCGCGGACCGCCCCGCCACCATGGCGGCGGCTGGAGCGGAGGGCCGAACGTCAGCCAATTAATGTATCGCCTTATCGGGAAGTAGGTAAGTGATGCGGGTGGTTGGCCGTGTCCCGCGCCTGTATGTTTGGAGCGAAACCGCCGCGAATCACTCGCGTACGGAGGGAGGAGGGTATGTGAGGCGTATCGAGTTTCGCGGCCGGCTGTTTGTCATCCTCCTATCGTTCGCGCTCATCCCGTCGGCGGTATTGGGCCTCGGGTGGTTCGCCACCAGCCGCTACGCCTTCTCCCTGGTGGGCGCGAGCGCGGCGTGGGACAGCACCGCCGCCAGCGGGGCCCGGGCCATCTCGGCCATGCGGTCGGCGCCGCTGACGCCCGCCCAGCGGCAAGTCATCGACGCGCACGAGCAGCGGCTGCACGAGAGCCTGCTCCAGTCCAAACGGGCGACGTTCGTATTCACCCGCGCCGTGTACGCCGCCGCCGTGCTGGTGCTGCTGTCGCTGGCCGTGGTGGGGCTGGGCGCGTCGCGCGTGGCCGGACACCTGAGCCGGCAGTTGAGCCGGCCGTTGGTAGAGCTCGTGGGCTGGACGGCGCGGATCGGGCGCGGCGAGGCGTTGCCGGCCGGACCGGCGTCGCGAGGCGCGCCGGAGTTCGAACTGCTGCGATCGCGGATGCGAACGATGGCGGACGAGTTGGCGTTGGGACGGGCCCGGGCGCTGGAAGCCGAGCGCGCGGCGGCGCTGCGTGAGGCAGCGCGCCAGGCGGCGCACGAGTTGAAGAACCCGTTGACCCCCATCCGGTTTGCGGTGGCGCGGCTGCGGCGCGACGCGCCGCCCGAGTTGGCGGAGACGGTGGAGGTGCTGGCCACCGAGACGGCGCGGCTCGAGGCGCTGGCCAAGAATTTCTCGCAGTTCGGCAAGCTGCCCGAGGGGCCGCGCGCC
>DATLTC010000047.1 GCA_035533755.1 Gemmatimonadaceae bacterium | reverse complement strand
GGGGATCGCGACCACGTTTCATGACGCACACGTAGGAGGCGAGCCGCCAGATCCGTCGGCTACGGTCGTCGCCGTGCGCTCGATCTGCCCGGTCAGGTGAGTTGTGAAGAAGATAAGACTTAGGCATTGACCTTAGTGCGGAGTCGAGCGGGAGTGGAGCCGCGAGCTCGGACCCAAGCGCTTCGCCGGGCTGAAAGCCATGCTGCTCCAGGCATGGGAGAGCCCCCTGGTTCGCGACGACTGACCACCCCTCACACATGGGCACCAAGGAAGCGGCCGGCTCGCGGCGCTCGCGGGCGGCAACTATGATAGAAGGCCGCCGCAGAACGCCGCGGCGTCCGCGATTGGAGTTGGAGTGAGTCCGCGAGGTAGCCGCGACAGCCACCGGTAGCCCATGATCACCGTCCTTCACACGCATTCGCTCAGTCTGGCCGAGAGTGTGAGACTCGCACTGCTGGCGGATGGGATTGATGCGGTCATGCTGGACCAGTCTTCGCCGGGGACGTTGGGCCTCGCCGGTAGCGTGAGAGTCGCGATCCTCAACGATGCGGACGAGCCGAAGGCGGCGAACATCATTGCTCGGCTCGAGCCGCCCAAGAGCGAAGCCTTACCGTCGTGGTGGTGGCACAAGAGAGCCTTTCTCGCTTTGAGCGCAGCGATCCTGCTCGTGTTGTTCGGAAGGGTCGTGGTCAGCTCCGCCTCGCACCAAGACCTCACGTTGGTTCTGTCAGCGGCCATGGCCCTGTTCGTTATTGCCATCGTATTGTTTCTGCTCGGGTTCCGGGCCGACAAGCACGCGCCCTGGCGCCCCCGACGTCCCAGCTAGACATTCTCCTCCGGCCCACCCCACACCGGCGCGCTGCCGCGCTCGCCCGTCCCAACCCCGGAGACTCCGTGACCGAACCCGCCACAGCACCCGGACTGCGCCGCGTCCTCCGCGTGCGCGACCTGGTCTGGTTCTACGTGGTGGGCGTGGTGGGGATGCGATGGGTGGCGGTGGCCGCGGCGGCGGGCCCGAGTTCGCTGGTGGTCTGGGTGATCGGCGCCCTGGGCCTGTTCGTCCCGCTGGCGTTCACGGTGCTGGAACTCTCCTCGCGCTACCCGCAGGAAGGCGGCATCTACGTCTGGACCAAGCAGGCGTTCGGCGACTTTACGGGATTCATGACCGGCTGGACGTACTGGGGCTCGAACCTCACCTATCTGCCGGGCATCCTCTACTTCGCGGCCAGCTCGGCGCTCTACATCTTCGGTTCGCGGTTCGCCCACCTGCAAACCAGCGGCGCCTACTTCATCAGCTTCTCGCTTGCCGGGCTGATCCTGGCCGCCGCGCTCAACATCGCCGGGCTGCAGTTCGGCAAGTGGCTCACGAGCATCGGCGCATACGCCACCTGGATCCCGATGACGGTGCTCATCGTGATGGGGTTCGTGGCCGCGGCAAAGTTCGGGCCGGCAACGGCGATCACGATGCACAGCCTGGCGCCGAGCATGGGGCTCAAGGACATGATCTTCTGGGCCACGCTGGCGTTCGCGTTCAGCGGACTCGAGGCGGGCTCGTTCATGGGCGAGGAGATCGAGAACCCGCGGCGCACGGTGCCGCGTGCGGTGCTGATCGCGGGGCTCATCATTCCGGCCATCTACATCCTGGGCACACTGGCCATTCTGCTGGCGCTGCCCCACGGGCAGATCACAGGGCTGCAGGGCATCATGGACGCCATCGTGCGCACGGGCGACCGCGTGGGCCTGCCGGGCCTGGGCCCGCTCGCGGCCGCCCTCATCGTGCTGAGCTCCATGGGCGGGGTGGGGGTGTGGCTGTCGGCGCCGGCGCGCCTGCCGTTCGTAGCGGGCATCGACAACTACCTGCCGCGCGCGTTCGGCAAGCTGCACCCGCGCTATGGCACGCCGTACGTGGCGCTGCTGCTGCAGGTGGGCGTGGCGGCGCTCTGCGCGGTGCTGGGCCAGGCCGGCGAGACGCCCAAGAAGGCGTACGACATCCTGGTGAGTCTGGGCATCATCGCATACTTCCTGCCGTACCTCACGATGTTCCCGGCGTTGATCCGCCTGCAGCGTGAACCGGCGGGCCCGGAGGTGATGCGGGTGCCGGGCGGGAAGCATGCTGCGGTGCTCTGCGGCGCGGTAGGGTTCCTGACGTCGGCGGTCGCGATCGTCCTGGCCGCGATCCCGCCGGCGGACGAGCCGAACCCGGGGCGCTATGTTCTCAAGGTGGTGGGGCTGAGCGCGTTGCTGGTGGCCAGCGGCGCGGCCACGTACGCCGTGGGGCGCCGTCGAGCGGAATCCACTCGGAGATGAATATCCAAGCGAAGCCGGCGCGATCGTCATCGCGAGTCGTGGGCGCCGTGGCGCTCGCCTCGGTGCTCGGCGTCATGAGCGCCACGCGCGCGGTGGCGCAGGAGCGGCCGCAGCCGGTCCGCGCCATTCCCTCGCTGGACCTCGAGCGGTACGCCGGCCTCTGGTACGAGGTGGCGCGGTTCCCCAACTGGTTCGAGCGCCGGTGCGCGGGGCAGCCCACCGCCAACTACGAGCTGCAGCCCGACAGCACCATCAAGATCGTGAACACGTGCCGTGCCGCCGACAGCACGGTCAGTCGTGCCGAGGGAGCCGCCCACCTCGCCCATCGCGGCGGCCCCGCGTCCATGCTCAAGGTGCGCTTCGCGCCGGCATTTCTCTCGTTCCTGCCCATGGTCTGGGCAGACTACTGGGTGCTCGATCTCACGGACGACTACGGCGCGGCGCTGATCGGAACGCCGGATCGGCGCTACCTCTGGCTGCTGTCGCGCACGCCCGTGTTAGACACCGCCACGTACGACCGCCTGGTGGCGACCGCCGCGCGAGAGGGGTTCGACGTCGCGCGGCTGCAGAGAATACCGGCGCCCTGACCCGCGGTGGGCGTTCCGGCCGCGCGTCACCCTGCGCGAGCGACCATCTCCTCGCTGCGCTCCCAGAGTTCCCGGGCCACGCTGCCGTCGTCGTCCCTGAACGCAACGGGCATCGGCTTGCGCTTGTTGTACACCTCGCCCGGCTGCCAGGCGACGCCGGGCTGTCCCTCGGCGAGCGCGGTGAGCCTGCGCCCGCTCGCCTCGGGGCTGATCATGACCAGGTACTTGAGTGGCGCGTTGTAGAGAAAGCGCATGTAGTGCGTGGTGTCGCTGGCGAAGTTGCTGCGCACGACGCCGGGGTGAAAGGCAACGGCCGCGATGCCGTGGGCGTGGTGCCGGCGATGCAGCTCGCGGGTGAACAGGATGTTCTCGAGCTTGCCGTTGCCGTAGGCGCGCTCTGGCCGGTAGTCGCGCTCGTTCTGGAGGTCCGCGATGTCGAACCCGCGGCCCCACATATTTGCCGCGGCGCTCGCGGTCTGGATCACCGTGGCGCGGCTCGCGATGAGGCGCTCCTGCAACAGGCTGGTAAGCAGGAAGGGCGCCAGGTGGTTGACCTGGAAGGTCTTCTCGAAGCCATCCTCGGTCACCTCCCGTTGTCCCATGATGCCGCCGGCGTTGTTGGCCAGCACGTCGATGCGGTCGTAACGCGCGAGTTCGGCGGCCAGCCGATGGACGTCGGCCAGTCGCGCGTAGTCGGCCACGTGAAACGGCGCCCCGAGCTCGCGCGCCAGCGCTTGTGTCTTTGCCGGTGAGCGGCCGACGATGACCACGTCGTGCCCCCTCGCCCTGAGTTGGCGAGCACTCGCCGCGCCGATGCCGTCGCTCGCGCCCGTGATGATGATGGTGCCCATTTGCCGTCCCGGCGGAGATGTCCCACATTCCGTAGCGGCCCTCCAGCTTTGCGTTGGCGCCGCCGACTGCAACAACTTATCTCGCGGGTGGCCCATTTTCACTCCCGAGCCCGGGGCGCCATGGACGCGTTCAACCGCATTCTCGGGGGACTGAGATGAGAAGCCACACGACCACCGCAGTCTACGTAGTCCTGATGGTAGCCACGATCGTTGCCGTCGATGTGTTGTTCTTCAAGAACCGGTTCTGGGAACGGCTGATGGTGAACATAGGCATCGTCCTCATATTCTCAGCCTTCTACTTCAGAGTCCTGAAACGGCCGTGAGCTTCGGCGTGCTAATCCAGGAAGCAGCGTGGCGGCCGCCGGCGGCGACGGGAGCGAGGCCTGACCTGAAGCTCGTGAGCTGGCTGGAGTTCGGCTCGGGGGCGGTGGCGATGCGGTACGAGCCGAGACGGTAGCGTTCGAGACCCCGATTCCAGAGGACGTAGCCAAGGCGGGATGCAATGGACGCTCGCAAATCACCACCGGCCAGCATCGACGCGTACATCGCCGCCGCACGCGTCGAGGTCCAACCGATTCTGAAGAAGATACGACGCGCGATCGCGGCCGCCGCGCCGGAGGCCAAGGAGATCATCAGCTACCGCATGCCGGCATTCCGGCAGCACGGCATTCTCCTGTACGTTGGCGTCTTCAAACACCACATCGGACTCTTCCCCCCGGTTGCCCGCGACGCGAGGCTCGCCAAGGCACTCGCACCCTACGCCGGCCCCAAGGGCAATCTCCGGTTCCCGCTCGATCAACCCATTCCGTATGCCCTCATCACGCGGATCGTCCGCTTACGGGTCAAGCAGGACCGCGCTCGGGCCGCCGCGAGACGGAAGAGGGTGAGAGCATAGAGGGACGACGAGCGCCGTTGGAGCGCGAGGGCCTGGGCCATCGCGTCTGGCGGCCCGCGGCGCGGGATGCGATGATCTCCCTTCATGAACATTCATCATGCCGTTGCCGATTACGAGCGCTGGCTGGGCGGGCGCCTGCCTCTCATCGCGGCCGATCTCATCATCAAGCACCGGCTAATGCGCGAAGGCGCCTTCCCCTTTCTCCGCGGCACCTACTTCCGGTGGGCGCAACGCTGGCCGGCCACCTGTCGCGACCTGCTCGACGCACCGGTGGTGCTGGCAGTGGGCGATCTGCACGTGGAGAACTTCGGCACCTGGCGCGACGCCGAAGGTCGGCTGGTGTGGGGCATCAACGACTTCGACGAGGTGTGGCGCCTGCCGTACACCAACGACCTCGTGCGTCTGGCGGTGAGCGTCGCGCTCGCGGCCGACGCGTCGGATTTGCGGCTCGGCATCAAGGATGCGACGACGATCCTCCTTTCCGGCTACCGCGAGTCGCTCGCCGCGGGGGGGCAGCCCGTGGTGCTCGCCGAGCGGCACCACGCGCTGCGAAAGATTGCGGTGTCGCGTTTGCGCAATCCCGAGGAGTTCTGGGCGAAGCTCGACGCGGCGACGCCTATGCGCGGTGTGCTCCCGCGCGAAGCACGCTCGGCGCTGGCCAAGCTCTGGCCATCACGCGCTCTCCCATGGCGCGTAGCGCACCGGATTGCCGGAGTGGGCAGCCTGGGCCGCCAACGATTCGTGGCGCTGGCCGATTGGCGCGGCGGCCGCATCGCGCGTGAGGCCAAGGGACTGGCCGTGTCGGCGGCCGCGTGGGCGTCGGGCAGTCGGCGCGTCGGTCGGACGCTGTATGCGACGGCGCTCGACAGGGCGGTGCGATGCGCCGATCCGTTCGTCACCGTCCACGAGGGGTGGATCGCCCGCCGGCTGGCGCCCGACTGCTCGCGGATCGAACTCGCGAGTCTTCCGCGCGACCGCAGCGAACGACACCTGCTCCACGCCATGGGGTGGGAGACCGCCAACGTCCATCTGGGGAGCGCGAGTGCGCGCACCCTGCTCGCCGACCTCGAGCGTCGCCCGAAGAACTGGCTCGTGCGCGCGGCGGCGGCCATGTCCGACGACGTGCTCGAGGATTTCGCGGGATGGCGTGCCGGGCCCGCGTCCGCCAAGGGGCGCCCGGCTGGGCGTGATTGAGATCGTGGCGGGAGGGGTGGCGCGCTCCGGGGTGGACTGGCGGACGATGGAGCGACGGGCCCACAGAGGGTTGTTCATCGGACAGATAGGGCGCTGTCCCGCATTCAGGGCTCGGGACGGGCCTTGGGGGACGCTCGGCCCGCGGCGGGTGACCGGTGCGTGTTATGCAGCAAGTCCTTGCAGCGTAACGCGCGGGGGGGCTGGATTCTAATGTGTCTAATGTGGTGTCGTCGTGGCGCGTGGCTTGCTTGGTGGGTGGGGGCGGTACACAATAGGCTGCGAGAGCGTGCTGTAGTTTGCGCGGGCTCGCAGCATAACATGACTTCATAAATTGAAGTTAGATGGCACCGGACAACCGCGTGAGGATGCCGGCCTATGTTTGAGAGCTTCGGCGCAGTCCAATTCGTGCTCATGCTGCTTCTGGCGATCACCCCGGCCGTCGCGGCCATCTGGACTGTCGTTCAGATCGTCGCGATTCGCAAAGCTCTCGATCGGATCGCACGCACCCTTGAGGCCGTGGCCTCACGCGAGCGCCTCTGACCGTGCCACCTAACTTGGCGCTGCTGCCGTCGGCGTGGGCTAGGGTAGCGGCTGGCGCCCTGCGGGCGCCTGCCGCCATTATTAGGAAACGCCGCAGCAGAGCGCCGCGGCGTTAGGCAGCGACGGAGGCTTGCCGGAGATCGAACCATGGCGCGCGGCGTTGCGATTCTAGCGGTCGTCCTAGTGGCTGGCTGGTCCTGCAATGGCCTAGCGATTACACCTGCGTGTGACGCGGATTTGCAGGTTGGGGTGACCCCGCAAGACACCACAATTCGAGTGGGCCAGCAGTTCCCTGTCCACCTAACGCTATTGGGCTGCCGGGGAACGAGAGCACTCTCCGATACGATCACGTATGCGTCAGCGAATCCTGCCATAGCGGCGGTGGATTCTGCCAGCGGGCTCGTAACGGGTGAGGCCGTCGGTGCAACTAGCCTTACGGTCACGGCTCGCCACTACCGGGTGACCATGCATGTCGGAATCACTGTGCAGTGATCGCCGTTCGAGGGCCGCAGGCACGCTGCCTAACGAGGCGCTGCTGCCGTCGGCGTTGGCTTTGGAAGCGGCCGGCTCGCTGCGCTCGCGGGCCGCAACTATTATGAAACGCCGCAGCAGAGCGCCGCGGCGTTAGCGGGACACCCGAGGTACCATGCTAAGCTCAGCGTCGCTCTTCCACTTCACAAGGAATCTGCAGAGCCTGAGAGGCATCCTGGCCGAGGGGTTCAAGGTCAATCCGTCGTTTGAGCGCATGGACATCCTTTCGCGAGCATTCGGTGGACCGCCGGATGGTGACGAGACAGGGATACCGATGGTGTGCTTCTGCGATATTCCGCTGTCGCAGACCACCGAACACATGGACCGCTACGGCAAGTATGCCATCGGTCTTTCGAAAGGCTGGGGCGAGGCGCGTAAGATTGCACCAGTGCTATACGGACACTCTGGTACGCCACTTCTAGATGCACTGATAGCCTATAGGAAGCTGTTACTCAAGTTCAAGGTTACGAGTGACCCTGACCCTGCCGCGCGACGCAATGCGCTGGAAGCGGGCCGGCTGGTGTACTACTTCAAGGCGTATGAGGGCGATGCCCGCCAGGCGGATGGGAAAATCCGCCATACGCGCTTCTATGACGAACGCGAGTGGCGTTACGTACCCGACTCGATTGAGGACTGCCCAACCATTAGCCGTGAGGCTATGGCCGATCCCAATGCTCGCTTGGCGGTCGAGGCGTACTTGGCGACTTGCTCCCGCCTGATGTTTCGGCCGCAGGACGTAACGCACATAATCGTGGCAACGGATGCAGACATTCCGCCGCTACTCGAAGGGCTTGCTGACGCTGGGATCCTCCAAGGCAATGATGCCTCGCTTGTAACCCGAATCACGACAGCTGAAAGGATTAGGGCCGATTACTAGGGCTCGTGCCCGCTAACGAGGCGCTGCTGCCGACGGCGGGGGGGTAGGGAGGCGGCTTGCTCGCTACGCTCGCATGCCGCAATTATGATAAGCCGCCGCAGCAGAGCGCCGCGACGTTAGCGAGACGACCGGACATTGTGTAAGTTTCGAGAATCGGAGGATGTATGAAGTACAAGGTGGTGCTCCAACACTCGGATGAAGGGTACAGCGTGTCCGTTCCCGGTCTTCCCGGTTGCTGGTCCCAGGGCGCAACCGAGGCCGAAGCCGTCGTCAACGTAAGCGAAGCCATCCGGGAGTACTTGGCGGTCCGCGACGAACTCGTGCGGGACGCGGACGTGCGCGAGGTTGAGGTCGGGTGACGGGTGCCACGCATCCCCGGCATCAACCACCTCGAGGCAGTTCGCGCCTTGGAGAAGGCAGGTTTTCGGGTGGCGCGGCAAGGCAAGCATATTGTGATGACGGACGGCCAGCGCATCGTGACGATTCCCCGCCACAACCCGGTCAACGCCTTCACGCTCGGTGGGATCGTGCGAGATGCGGGACTCACGCCTGAACAATTCCGCAATCTTCTGTAGGCGCTCGCTAGAAAACGTGACGGGCTGGCCCTCCAGCCTGATCGTGGATTAGCTCCTCCCATGATCACGCAGGAGTTGGCTTGGCTGCGGCGGCACCAAGGTGCTTACGGACTCCGTCACGTACACGTCGGCAAACCCAGCCATGGCTACCGTGGGGCCTACGACCGGCGTGGTTGACGGGGTCGCGGCAGGGACGACAACCATCCAAGCGACGGCGCACTATTACGGAGTCACTATGAACGTGACTGTCAAAGTTGAATGAGCGCCGGCCCGGCCGGATGCGGCGCGACTACGGGCGCCAACCCGCCAGGAACTGCAGATTGCGGTTCTTGACGGAACTGCCCCCCGCGATGGGGGCGAGGCCGTAGTTGTAGCGGACGCCGAGCGTCGTCGTGTGGCCTCGCAGGGGCAGGTCGATGCCGCCACCGGCCATGGCGCCGACGTCGAAGGTGCGCATCTGGCTGAATCCATCGCACGGCCCTGAGCGCGACAGACCTCCGCCGCGTACGCTGATCGAGCAGCCGACTCTGGCGGCCAGCGCGGGTCCGAATTCCGCAAACAGGCCAATGCCGCGGGCGCTGTTCCCGTCCACGCGCAGCAGGAGTGGCATCTCGACGTAGGGCAGCGTTTGCGTGGATACGTACGTGCCCTGGTTGGAATCGAAGGTGTACTTGACCCCTTTGGTCGTGTAGTCGAGCTCCGGTTGGAATGACCACGCCGGCGACAAAGGAATGCGCACGAACCCTCCGGCGGTGTATCCGACCTTGTTCTCCATCCCCGTTGTGCCGGAACCGCCAAACCTGGCAAGGTTGAGGGCGCCCACGACCCCAAACGACGGGTGGGCGGCCGGCATCTGCGCGCGCAAGGCCGTGGGCGCGGACAAGCACAACGCAGAACCAAGGGCCAGAATATTGAAACGCTTCATGCCATACTCCTTGCGCGGAAGATCCCGGAAATGGCGTGCCACACTGTCAAACTGTGGCCGGGTCGCGGGCGGCGCAATATGCAAACCCTAAGCCGGCCGCTGCCCACACGCTCGCCGCTCGGCTCGGCCGATCCGGAAGGATCCTGCTGCGTTTCGCTACGGACTGACTCGCGGATTGCGGCCTCCGCGAAAATCGACTACCGTGGCGGCCATGCCAACTCGTAACGGCCATTCCACAAAGGCCCGCAAACCCACAGTGCTACCCAAGTCCGATGGGGACGCTGGCGTGCAGGCCTACATCGCCAGCATGGAGCCGTGGCAGGCCGCCATCGCCAAACGCGTCGACGCGCTGGTCGTGAAGCACGTGCGCGGCGTTCACAAGGCCGTGAAGTGGCACAGCCCATTCTACGGCGTCGAGGGGCAAGGCTGGTTCCTCGCCTTCGCTGCCTTCCAGCACCACGTGAAGTTCAGCTTCTTCAAGGGTACGTCGCTCACGCCCGTGCCGCCGGTGGGCAAACACAAGAACGTGCGCTCCCTGGATGTGCGCGAGTCGGACACGCTCGACGAGAATCAACTGGCCACCTGGATCCAGCAGGCGGCCGCCATCCCCGGCTGGACGGCATGAGCGGAGGTCCGGCAAGCCAGGACCCCGAGCTGTTGCGCCGCCTGCTGCGCGCCAAGGACCGCATGGACGCCGCTTCGCACGAGGACTGGCCCGTGGGGCGCCTGGCCCGCGTGAGCGGCGTGTCCGAGGCCCACTTCGCGCGATCGTTCAATCAGGCCTTCGGCGTTCCGCCGCACCGCTACTTGCTCACGCGGCGCATCGAACGCGCCACGGCGCTGCTCCGCGACACAGACCGTTCCATCACCGAGATCGCGTTCGAGACGGGCTGGCGGAGTCTGGGCACGTTCGGACGCACCTTTCGCGACGTCACCGGCCAGAGCCCGAGTGCCGTCCGTGCACGCGCCAGGGCCTCGGCGCAGGGGCTCGACCGCGTGCCGGCGTGCATCGACAGCGCCGCGCACCGGCCCCACCTCACGATGGCAGTTTCGGAGAAGCGGCGCCGAGTGGGGAGCGCTAAATAGACGGGTCCAGACAACAGGGAGATCCGATGACGCAGGGTGTGGATGTGGCCGGCGTATACGTGCGGGATCAGGACGAGGCGTTGGAGTTCTACGTGGAGAAGGTCGGCTTCCGCGTCCACACGGACGTGAAGAACGGGGACTATCGCTGGCTCACGGTGCAGCACCCGGACCAGCCGTCGTTCCAGCTGGGCCTGTTCGTACCGGGCCCGCCGGTGCACGATGCGGCCACGGCGCAGACGCTGAAGGCCGTGGTGGCCAAGGGCGCGATGCCGCCGCTGGTGCTGGTGGTGGACGACTGCCGCGCCGCCTACGACCAGATGCGCGAGCGGGGCGTGGAGTTCACACAGGAACCCGTGGCCCGCTACGGCAGCGTGGACGCCGGCTTCCGCGACCCGTCGGGGAACGGGTGGAAGCTGATCCAGGAACGCCGATGAGGCCGGGAAGATGAAGAAGACCCCATCGAAGCACGCGCCGTCCGCGTCGGCGCTGATCGACGCGCGAATCGCCGAGCTGGACGACTGGCGCGGCCAGATGCTCGCCCGGGTCCGCGCGGTGATCAGGGCGGCCGATCCCGACGTGGTGGAAGCATGGAAGTGGCGGGGGGTGCCGGTGTGGGAGCACCACGGGATCATCTGCACCGGCGAGACATATAAGAGTGTCGTGAAGATGACCTTCGCCAAGGGCGCGTCGCTCGAGGATCCGGCGGGGCTGTTCAATTCCAGTCTCGACGGCAACGTCAGGCGCGCCATCGACGTGCACGAAGGCGAGACGCTGAACGAGAAGGCGCTGAAGGTGCTCGTGCGCGCCGCCGTGGCGTTGAATACGTCCAAGGCCCGCCGGTGAAGCCACGGCAATCCACGACGCCCGCGACGTCGTCCATGAAAACTCGCTGCGTCGGCTGTGGCGCCGCGTTCGAGGATCTGGACGGGCCCGTGCATAGATACATGACGTCCTCCCCGGCGTGCTGGGCGCGCTACGGCGAATTGCTCGGGCGGCTCGCCACGCGGCCGGACCTGCAGGACGTGCGGCAGATGTGCGTGGATGCCTACGCGGTCCAGCACCCCGGCACGCCGAATCCGCAGGCCATCCAGTCCGTCGCGTTGCACCTGCTGAGCATGCGCCGCTACCTGGTGGAGGGACTCCCGGCCACCCCGCTGCGGGTGGTCGGAGAGAAAGGCTCGTTCGTGTGGCTCACGCCGCCGGCCATGCGCGGTGAATGCACGGTTGCCGACATGCCCATCGAAGGGACGGTGAACGTCCTGCGCGACGCGGCGCGGTTCTGGGTGGAGTCCACGTGGACGGCCTGGGCGCCCCATCACCGGCAGGTTGCGGTCTGGGCCGGCCACGGCGCCTAGCGCGGGGGCGGCGGTGCCCGCCGCTTGCGGGACTTACCTTTGTGACGTAAAGTTCTCTGCACATGTAACGCCGAGTCGCCATGCCCCTCCAGGCTTCCGCACCCCCTGCCGACCCATCACCGCGCGCCCTCCTCGCGCGGCACTCGCTCACGGCCGCGCTCCTGCTCGGCATCCTCGCCGATCCGCTGCTCCGCAACGGTCCGTGGGGCCTCGGGCTCCTGGTCTGGATGGCAGCGTTCGCCGGCATCGCCACGGCGCTCGTGCGGCGGAGCGGCCGAGTGCTCTCGCGCGAGAGCGGCATCTGGCTCACAGTCGCTCTGCTCTCTGCCGCCGGCCCGCTGTGGCGCGACGCCGACATGCTCCAGTTCTTCGATGTGCTGGCCATGCTCGCCGCGCTCGTGCTGCTGGCCATGAGCATCAACGCCATCCCCGTGCCCGGTCTGGCCCTGGCCCGCGTCCGCGACCTGATCCGCGCCGCCTTCGGAACCGGGCTCGAAGTGGCCATGGGCGCCGTGCCGCTGTTGCTGCGCGACGCGGAGTTCAACGCGGCCGTCCGCCCCTCCGCCGAGGGCAACGCCAGGCGCATCGGCAAGGCGGTGGCGATCACGTTGCCCATCGTCGTGGTCTTCACACTGCTGCTCGCGAACGCCGACCCGGTCTTCGGCTCGTTCTTCAAGCTTCCGGCCATCCAGTACGACGTCGTGCTCTCCCACGTCTTCATCGCGGGCTTCTTCACGTGGGTGGTGGCGGGCTGGTTGCGCCGCTCCCTGCTGGCGCGCACCGCCGCCACGGCCGGCGCCGCGCCGGCCACGACGCTCCCACTCACGCTCGGCGCCGCCGACGTGGCGTTCGCACTCGGCGCGCTGAACGTGCTGTTCGCGGCGTTCGTGTTGGTGCAGATCGGCTGGCTGTTCGGCGGCGAGTCGCTGGTGCTCAGGACCACCGGCCTCACCTACGCCGCCTACGCCAGACGCGGATTCGCCGAGCTGACGGGCGTGGCCGGCCTGCTGCTCCCGGTGCTCCTGGGCGCGCACGCACTCATTCCGGCGTCGGACGGCCGCACGCTGCGCGTCTACCGCCGGCTTGCCGTTCCGCTGGTGGTGCTGCTGGGCGCCATCATGCTCTCGGCCGGCGCGCGCATGAGCCTGTACATCCACTACTACGGCATCTCCACCGACCGATTGTACGCGTCGGCGTTCATGATCTGGCTGGCGATGGTGTTCGTGTGGCTCGCGTTCACCGTGCTGCGTTCCCGCCCGCGCACCTTTGCGGCGGGACTCGTGGCCACCGGGTTCGGCGTGCTCTTCACGCTCAATGTGCTGAATCCCGATGCGCTGGTGGCGCGGGCCAACCTCGCGCGTGGTGACGCGGCGCGCACCGGCGCGGCAGGTTCGGATCTTCGGTACGTGGCCTCGCTGGGCGGCGACGCGATCCCGGCGGTGGTGGCCGCGCTGACGTCGCGGGGAATCGCCGCCGACTCAGTCGCTGAAGGCGACCGCTGCGCTGCCGCGGAAACGCTTCTCAAGCGGTGGACGGGCGCGAAGCGGGAGCGGATGTCCAGCAGCTGGACGCAGTGGAACGTGGCGCGGAGTCGAGCGACGCGGGCCGTTCGGGCGCATCAGGCGGAGCTGGAAACGCTCGCCTGTGGCCCGAACGGCCCCCGTTCAACGCCGCACTAACGCTTCTCGAGCGCCTGCTTCATTGCCTCCTTCACGTGCACCCGCGTCTCGGTCTTGAGCGCGGTGCGGAGCACGGCCAGCGCTTGGGGAGTTCCGAGTTGGCCCAGCGAGCGCACCGAAGCCTGGGAGTACAGCGGGTCGTAGTCGGTGAGCCCTCGTGTGGCCACGGCGATTGCGCGGACGGTGTCGCCGCTGGCGAACAGGCCACGGAGCGCCGACATGCGCAGCTCGCGCACCTCGATCGGATTGGTGAGCTGTTCCAACGCGTCCACCGCCGACGGCACGTGCATCCGCGACAGCAGGGCGGCCGCCGTGATGCGCACCCTGAGCGTGTGCGCCGGTCCGCTGGCCGCGATGACCGTGGAAAGTGCACTCGCGCCGGCCAGCCTTCCGTAGACCCCGAGCGCCGTGGCGCGTGCGCTCGAAGAGATGTCCTGGTGGTACATCGCGAGCGCCGTGTCGGCCACGCCCGCCGAGTCGAGCGACGCCAGCCGCACCAGCGCCTCGCTCCGCACGGATGCGTCGGGGTCGCGCAGCGCCGAGCGGACCATCGCGATCGCCCGCGGGGTGGAATCGTGCGCCATCTGCCGCAGGGCCTCGGCGCGGAGTTGCGGCATCCGTTCATCCAGCACGATGAACCGCCGCGCGTCAATCGCCGCGGTGTCCTGCGACTGCGCCAGGGCATGGAGCGCCCAGTTGCGGGCCGAGGTGTCGAGGTCGTGCTCCGCCATGTGCGCCAGCTCGTCCGGCGTCTGGTCGGTGTGCACGGTGCCGAGCAGCCAGCCCCCCTCGTCGAACCGGAAGGACAGGGGCGCGCTCGGCAAGCGCATGTTGAAGGTCTGCGCCTTCTCGGCGAGGACCATGACGCTGTCGCGCACGACCGAGTCGGCCGTGATCACGCGGATGGTGGTGGGGAACCTGAACAGCGGCCGCGTGGAATCGGTGGGCTGGACCTGCCGCACCGTCACGTGAAGGACGTTGGCCGCCGGATCCCACCGGCGCGTGACGTCGAGCTGGGGATACCCGATTCCGTATGCCCACTGGTCGAAGAACCAGCCCAGGTTGCAGTGGCAGGTCTCCTCGAAGGCGTCGGCGTAATCCTTGGTGGTGGTGGCCTTGTGGGCGTTGTTCACGAGGAAGCGGTGCATCCCCGCCCAGAACATCTTGTCGCCCAGCAGGCGGCGCAGTTGGTGCGCCAGCTGGGCGCCCTTGGGATAGACGTGGCCGCTGAAGAAGAGGGCGATCGGATCGTTGCCCTGATACTGCCCCCAGACCAGCGGACGGGCCTGGCGGAGATCGGCCTGCATGGCCTGCTGCTGCTGACCCCACCATTCGAGCTGCGCGGCGTCCCAGCCGCGGGTCTTCTCGTTCTGCACCGACTCCATGTACGTGGTGAGTCCTTCGTTGAGCCAGGCGTTGGCCCAGTTGGCGGTGGTCTCGTAATCGCCGAACCACTGGTGCGCGAGCTCATGGGCCACGAGGCCGCGCGAGCCTTCTGTGGGGTCGTTGCCCGCGCCCGGCAGCGAGAGATCGGTCTGCGTGGTGGCGGAGACGTTCTCCATTCCGCCGTAGGTGAAATCCGGGATCCACGACTGGTCGTACTTGTCCCACGGAAAGGGAACTCCCGTGAGGCGCGAGTACAGCTCGATCATGGACGGCGTCTCGCCCGCCGCGCGCCAGCCCGCGTCCACGGTGTCGGGGTAGACGTACTCGTCCACCGGCTTGCCGCGCCACTGGTCGTGGAGCACGGTGAACGGACCCACCACGACGCTATATAGATACGTGGATGCCTTCTCGTTCTGCTCCCAGTGCCAGACGTTCTGCTTGCCGCCGTCCACCGGGGTCACCGAGGCCAGCGTGCCGTTGGAGAGCACCTTGAGGCCCGAGTCGGCGGTGACGAGGAACTCCCACGTGGTCTTGTCGTTGGCGTAGTCGTAGGTGGGCACCCAGGCGCGGGTCTCGGTGGCTTCGCCCTGCGACCAGATCACGTGGCGGCGGGGCACGAAGTAGATCCCGCGCTCGGGAATCGTGTGGTAGGCGAGCGTGAAGACCACCGTGTCGCCGGCGGCGACGCGCCGCGGGAGGCGGACGGTGACGTGGTCGGTGTCCGACGAGAACTTGATCTGCCGCCCCCGCGCATCGCTGGCGCGGTCGATCGTGATGTTCTCGGCGTTGAGCCGGACCGTGTCGGTGGCCACGTCGGGGATGACGGTGGTGGTCACCACGCCGGTCACCAGCCGCTTGGCCTCGTTGAACTGCACGGCGATCTTCTGGTGGACGAGGTCGAAGTTGTGCACGCCCTGCGGCCAGGTCCGGGGCGGGATGTAGTGCCCGATGGTGCCCGAATTCCGCTGGGCCAGGAGTAGCGAGGGAGCGGCCAGCGTCACGAGTGCCGCGGCGGCGAGTAGCAGGCGTTTCATGGATGGAGACTCCGAAGGTTACGAGTCGAACAGATAACACGCGGTCCGCGGCCGGGCCACCCGGCGCCCATGCGGGATCTTAGCGCGCGGCATGGGCCGGCTGGGCGGCCCGCGGGAACCGTGTACCTTACGGCATAGGCCAGTTCACCCATTCACGTCTTGCGAGCGGAACGCACATGTCCAACGAAGCCAAATGCCCCGTCCCCCACGCCGGCGCCGGCCCGTCGAACCGCGATTGGTGGCCCAACCAGTTGAAGCTCGAGCTCCTGCGCCAGCATTCCTCCAAGTCTGACCCCATGGGCGAGGACTTCGACTACGCCGAGGAGTTCAGGAGTCTGGACTTGAAGGCCGTGAAGAAGGATCTCGCGGCGCTGATGACCAACTCGCAGGACTGGTGGCCGGCGGACTTCGGCCATTACGGGCCGCTGTTCATTCGCATGGCGTGGCACAGCGCCGGCACGTACCGCACGGGTGACGGTCGCGGCGGCGGCGGCAGGGGCCAGCAGCGCTTTGCCCCGCTCAACAGTTGGCCGGACAACGTGAGCCTGGACAAGGCGCGCCGGCTGCTCTGGCCCATCAAGCAGAAGTATGGCCGGAAGATCTCGTGGGCCGACCTGATCATCCTCACGGGCAACGTTGCCCTCGAGACCATGGGCCTCGAGACCTTCGGCTTCGGCGGCGGACGCGAGGACGTGTGGGAGCCGGATCAGGACGTGTACTGGGGCGCCGAGCAAACGTGGCTGGGTGACAAGCGCTACACCGGCAACCGCGATCTGGAAAATCCGCTTGCCGCCGTGCAGATGGGGCTGATCTACGTGAACCCCGAAGGTCCCAACGGCAACCCCGATCCCGTGGCCGCGGCCGTGGACATCCGCGAGACCTTCGCGCGCATGGCGATGAACGACTATGAAACGGTGGCGCTGATCGCCGGCGGCCACACCTTTGGCAAGACGCACGGCGCGGGGCCGGTGTCGAACGTGGGGCCCGAGCCCGAGGCGGCCGGACTGGAGCAGCAGGGGCTGGGCTGGAAGAGCAGCTTCCGCACGGGCGTGGGCGGCGACGCGATCACCAGCGGGCTGGAAGTCACCTGGAGCACGAAGCCGACCAAGTGGAGCAACGATTTCTTCGAGCACCTGTTCGGCTACGAGTGGGAGCTGACCAAGAGCCCGGCCGGCGCGCATCAGTGGGTGGCGAAGAACGCCGAGGCGACGGTGCCCGACGCGCGCGACGCGTCCAGGAAGCACCGGCCCACCATGCTGACCACCGACCTCTCGCTGCGCTTCGACCCCATCTACGAGAAGATCTCGCGGCACTTCATGGAGCATCCCGACGAACTGGCCGACGCGTTCTCCCGGGCGTGGTTCAAGCTGACGCACCGCGACATGGGGCCGCGCGCTCGCTACCTCGGGCCCGAGGTTCCGGCCGAGGATCTCATCTGGCAGGATCCGATCCCCGCGGTGAATCACAAACTGATCGGCCCCAAGGACATCGCCGCGCTCAAGGAGAAGATCCTGAAGTCCGGCCTGACCGTGTCGGAGTTGGTGTCCACGGCGTGGGCGTCGGCATCCACCTTCCGGGGCTCGGACAAGCGCGGCGGGGCGAACGGCGCCCGCGTTCGGCTGGCGCCGCAGAAGGACTGGGACGTCAACCAGCCGGCGCAGCTGGCCAAGGTGCTCACCCAGCTCGAACGCATCCAGAAGGCGTTCAACAAGGCGCAGCCCAGCGGCAAGAGCGGCAAGAAGGTCTCGCTGGCCGATCTGATCGTGCTCGGTGGGTGCGCCGGCGTGGAGCAGGCGGCCAAGAAGGCCGGGCACAGCGTGAAGGTGCCGTTCACGCCGGGGCGGATGGATGCCTCGCTGGAACAGACCGATGTGGATTCGTTTGCCGTGCTCGAGCCCATCGCCGACGGCTTCCGAAATTACCTGAAGGGCAAGTACACCGTGCCGGCGGAGGTGCTGCTGGTTGACAAGGCGCAGCTGCTGACCCTGACCGTGCCCGAGATGACGGTGCTCGTGGGCGGCATGCGCGTGCTGGGGACCAACGCCGGGGGGACGGCGCACGGCGTGTTCACCAAGCGGCCGGGCGCGCTGACCAACGACTATTTCGTGAACCTGCTCGACATGGGCACGGAGTGGAAGCCGGTGTCGAAGGACGCCGAGCTGTTCGAGGGTCACGATCGCAAGACCGGCAAACGCAAGTGGACCGGCACGCGGGTGGATCTCGTGTTCGGTTCGGACTCACAGCTGCGCGCCCTGGCGGAAGTCTACGGGTGCAAGGATGCGCAGGAGAAGTTCCTGCACGACTTCGTGGCGGCCTGGAACAAGGTGATGAACCTGGATCGGTTCGATCTCGTGTGACCGTGGGCGAAGCGGCGGGCGGATGCGGACGTCGTGAGGTGTGGCTCGAACCATGGAGCGCGGGAGCGAGATAGGAATGGTGTGCGAGGACTGCGGCGCCAGATTCAGCGACGAAGGAGACTCGTGCGCACAACGGTTCGAGGTGCTTCTTGCCCTGGATCACTCCCACCAGGAGCCATGGGGCAGTCGTCACGGGCTCGCGTTCGCCGTCTTCGTCCTGCAGCATCCGGGCCGGTACGAGACAGCGACTGCGGCTCGCGCCTATGAGTTCCTGATGCGCGTCTTCGAGCGTGGTGAGACGCTCGACTACGTGGTTCGGGATCTGCGTGCTCGCGGGCGAGGCGGAGCCGACACGGACTATCACCCGCCGACGCGCGGTGCCGAACCGTTCCCCGTCACCATCGCGGACCTCGGCGAGTTCGCGGCATCCGAGTACGCGGTGGATCTGGACAGGTGGTGCCGGTCCACGGTGCATCACCTGAGGTCCGGAGCACGCTCGGCGTGACACCGTTGGCGCACCGGCGGCAGGAGGGAAGTGCATGGCACTCGTGGTTCTTCTGCGAGGGGTGAACGTAGGCGGTCACAGGACCTTCCGGCCCGCCAAGCTCGCCGAACAGCTCAGGCACCTCGACGCGGTGAACATCGGCGCGGCGGGCACCTTCGTGATCCGGCGGCCCGTCACCCGGGACCAACTGCGCGCCGAATTGACGCGCAGGTTGCCCTTCGACGCCGAGATCATGATATGCGAAGGACGCGAGATCGCCGGGCTGATCGCCCAGCATCCTTTCGCTGACCAGCCCGCGCGACCCGACATGGTCCGATTCGTGAGCGTCCTGTCCAGACGCCCCCGCTCGGCGCCGTCCACGCCCATGCGCTTTCCTGCCAGCGGCACATGGCTGCTGAAGATCCTCGCCAGGGACAACCGGTTCGTCTTCGGCGTGTACCGGCGCCACATGAAAGTGATCAGCTACCTCGGCATGGTGGACCGGCTGTTCGGGGTGCCGGCCACCACGCGCAACTGGAATACCATCACCGCGATCGCCACGGCGCTGGGCAACGGGGCGGTCAGGCCGCCCCGTCCGAGCGGATCATCTTCATAGCTTCCTGCACCGTGGTCATGAATTGCGCCGGGAAGATGATGGTGGAGTTCTTCTCCACGCTGATCTCGGCCATGGTCTGCAGGGTGCGCAGTTGGAGCGCCACGGGGTGCGCCGCGATGATATCGGCGGCCTCGCCCAGCTTGACGGCCGCCTGAAACTCGCCCTCGGCGGCGACGATCTTGGCGCGGCGCTCGCGTTCGGCCTCGGCCTCCTTGGCCATGGCGCGCTGCATGTTGTCGGGCAGCGTGATGTCCTTGATCTCCACCGCCGTGACCTGGGCGCCCCAGGGCTCGGTGTGACCGTCGATGACGTCCTTGATCCGGGCGTTGATGTCCAGCGTCTGCGAGAGCAGCTGATCGAGGCTGAACTGGCCCACCACATTGCGCACCGTGGTCTGGCTGATCTGATTGATGGCGGCGTCCACGTTCTCGATGGCGATCACCGATTTGGCCGGATCCACGATGTGGTAGTACGCCACCGCGGCGATGTCGATGGAGACGTTGTCCTTGGTGATGATCTTCTGCGAGGGGATGTTCATCGTGATCGTGCGCAACGTGGCGCGCGTCATCTGCTCGATCACCGGGATGAGGACGATGAGCCCCGGGCCGCGCACGCCGGTGTACTTGCCCAGCCGGAAGATGACGCCCCGGTCGTATTCCTTCACCACGCGCAGCGAGAGAGCCACGAGCGCGAGTGCGATCGCGAACAGGAGCATGGTGATCGGCATGGAGAACACTCGCTGGAAGAGAAGTTGCGGTTGCCCAACTCTGAGTATACGCTCAACGCCATCGTTCTGCCCGCCGCCCCTGCAACGGCGGACGCCGCCGGCTGGCCGCGCTCGCGGGCGGCGACTATGATAGAAGCGCCGCAGCGAACGTCCCCCACGTGGTACAGGAGAGATGATGAGCACCCAACCCCCGGTTCCCGCCGGCGCCCCCGAGCGCGCCGAGCCCGAGACCTTCCGCGCCCGCGCGCTCTCGGCGTCGCTCACCGTCAAGGATCTGGAGAAGAGCCTGGTCTGGTACCGCGACGTGGTGGGTTTCACCGTGGACCGCAAGCACGAGCGCGAAGGAAAGCTGGCGTCGGTGTCGCTGATAGCCGGGGACGTGCGGATATTGCTCAATCAGGACAACGGCGCCAAGGGATGGGACCGGGTGAAGGGGGAGGGGTTCTCGCTGCAGTTCACCACGGTCCAGAGTGTGGACGATGTGGCCCGACGGATCAGGGATTTTGGCGGCACGCTCGACTCGGAGCCCGCCGACATGCCGTGGGGTGTGCGCAGCTTCCGGTTGCGGGATCCGGACGGTTTCAAGCTGTCGATCTCGTCACCCATTGCGGCGGCACGCTGATCCCAACACCCATGACCATGAGCGATGTGGTATTCGTGACCCGGGACGGCTGCGGCAACGCGCCGAAGTTGCGCAGGCACCTCGACGAGGCGCTGCGGCAGCTCGGCGCGCCCGCCGAGTATGAGGTGGCCAACGTGGCCACGCTCCTCAGCGACGATCCGCGCCGCGGGTATCCCACGCCGACGGTGCTCTACGGCGGCACCGATCTGTTCGACATGGACGTGCCGACGCCGCCGTTCCCCGAACCCAGTTGAAGGTTCTACCCGGACGGAGTTCCGTCCGCCGAGTTGATCCGCGAGCGCATCCAACGCCGCCCACCCGAGACCACCCCGTGACCTACGTCGACAACAATCTCCTGCCGGGCGAGCAGGTGCAGTTCCGCACTCACCTGCACTGGAAGGTCTACCTGGGCCCCGTGCTGCTGTCGCTGCTCGTGTTCGCGCCGCTCACCTGGCTGGCCTACCAGTCCGAACGGCAGATCGTGGCCGTGGCGCCGGTGGCGGCGATCGTGATCGCGCTCGTGAGCGCGGTCATGCGGCGGCGGTACTCCGAGTTCGCGGTCACCAACAAGCGCGTGATCATGAAGCTGGGCGTGTTCCAGACGCGCTCGGTGGAACTGCTGCTCCCCAAGGTGGAAGGGATCGCGGTGAATCAGGGGCTGGGCGGCAAGCTGTTCGGCTACGGCGACATCGTGGTCGCCGGCACCGGCGGCACGCGTGAACAGTTCGCCGGCATCGGCCATCCCACGGAGTTCCGCAACGCGGTGCAGGGGGCGACGGACAAGGGGTAGCCCGCGCCCGCGGCGGGACGACGTTATTCCGCCGTGGGCATGTGCACATACATGGATTGGATGCCCACGCGGCCCGGGCCGGTGAACCGGTTCCAGAAGATCTGGCCGCCGCCCGCCAGGAAGCCCGTGGTCAGCTTCTGGAACTGGGTGTCCATGCGCACCGAGCGGTCCTTGTAGATCCAGCCGCCGCTCTCGACGTCGATCGCCTCGCCGTCGTTGAGCGTCACCTCGAACACGTTGCCGAAGCCGTGCAGCCAGAGGATCCCTTCGCCGCTCGGCGCGCCGAAGGTGTCGATGAAGAAGCCCGTGCCGCCGAGCAGCATGTTGGCCGCGCCCTTCACGCGCTGGAAGGTGAACTCCACGTTGGAGGTCGCGGCCAGGAACTGATGCTCGCGCACGTCGATCGACTCGCCGCGCTGCATGTGCAGGGCCAGGATCTGGCCGGCGCCGTCGCGGCTGAACGCGATGTGGCCCGGGCCCGACGCCTCGGTCATGAACACGGGCATGCCGGAGATCATCCGCTTGAACGCGCCCTTGAGCGCCTTGAGCCCGATCGTCACCGCGGGATGCTTCCACAGCAGCACGTGGTGCTCGAAGTACACGCCCGTCTTGCCCAGCTCCACGTGCAGCACCGGCACCAGCTCGCCCTCGAGATGGTAGGTGACGCCGGCGTAGGTCTCGTTGATGATGGTGGACTTGCAGAGTGTCGGGATGGCCATGGGGACCGGACCGGCAGAGGGTGAACGGGGCGCGGGATTGGCATGGAGAATGCGATGTGGCGGCGCGTGCGGCAAGATGGCCGCCGTTCGGTACATTATTCCCATGCTCCAGACTCTCTGCGTCTTCTGCGCGTCGAGCCCCGGCGCCGACCCGCGCTACGTGGCCGCGGCGCGAGCGTTCGGCACGCTCGTGGCGCGGTCGGGCCGGCGGATCGTGTACGGCGGCGGGAACACGGGGCTGATGGGGGAACTGGCCGACGCCGCGCTTGGCGCGAGCGGCGAGGTGATCGGGCTCATGCCCAAGCATCTGGCCGACCGCGAGGTGGCGCACCGGGGGCTCACGCGGCTGGAGATCGTGGGCTCGATGCACGAGCGCAAGGCCAGGCTGGCCGAGATGGCGGACGGCTTCGTGGCGCTTCCCGGCGGGCTGGGCACGCTGGAGGAGTTCACCGAGATCTGGACCTGGGGGCAGTTGGGGCTGCACGCCAAGCCATACGGATTGCTCAATGTGGCCGGCTACTACACGCCGCTGCTGGCGTTCCTGGACCATGCGGTGGCCGAGCGCTTCGTGCGCCCCGAGCACCGGGCGATGGTGCGGGTGGCCGAGGATCCCGCGGCGCTGCTCGAGGCGCTGGAGGCCGCGCGCCCGGCGGTGCTGCCCAAGTGGATCGACCGGACGGCCACCTGAGGGACGGCGGCACGGCACCGGGCGCCTTCGCCCGGTGCCGTGCCGCCGTGTACTGCGTTCGGCCTACTTGGCCGTCCAGACGTTGTTGGCCGGGTTGGCGTCCACCCAGATGCCGCCGTCGATGTCCACCGACTTCACCGTCTGATTGCTGCGGAAGGCCACCTCGGCCTGCTTCTGATTCTTTTCCCAGACGGCCGGCGTCTGGTGCAGGTTGACCACGCTGCCGTCGGCGAAGTGCACGATCAGATTGAACGGCGCGTCCATGCCGCCGATGTTCTCCACGGCCACCGTGTAGTCGTTGCCGTGCTTGGCCACGCCGCGCACCGCCAGATCGATGTAGTAGTTGCTCATGAACCAGTTGCTCCAGAACCAGTCCAGGTTCCGGCCCGACACGTTGTCGAACGTATAGAAGAAGTCCCAGGGCGAGGGGTGCTTGCCGTGCCAGCGCTCCATGTACGCGTGCAGGGACTTGGCGAACAGCGCGTCGCCCAGCAGGTCCTTCATGGCCAGGTAGCCGAGGGCCGGCTTGCCGTAGGCGTTGATGCCGTAGGCGCCGCCGGTGAGCGCGTCGGACGGCGTGATGATGGGCAGGTCCTCGAGCGGCGACGGATCGGCGGCCCACCGGTTCACGCGGAACTGCTTGAACAGGGCGGTGGCCTTGTCCATGCCCATGTCCACCTGGTTGATCAGATACTCGAAGGTGGTGGCCCACCCCTCATCCATGAAGCCGTACCGGGTCTCGTTCGTGCCCATATAGAAGGGCGTATACGTGTGCGCGATCTCGTGCGCGGCCACGAACTCGGCGAACGCGGGGTCGGCGTACGACTCGTCGTTGGCCATCATCGGGTACTCCATGCCCGCGCCACCCTGGAATTCGGTGGTCTTCTCGTACGGGTAGGGCACGCCGGGCCACGTGTGCGACAGGAAGTCCAGCGAGTGGCGGCCGAACTGCACCATCTGGTGGAAATCGGCGGCGGTGTCGTTGTACGCCGCCTGCACGCTGGCCCGCCGGTGGGCCGCGTTGTCCACGAGCACGCTGGCCGCGTCCCAGTCATAATGGTCGCTGAGGCCGAACGCCATGTCGGGGATGTCGCGAGCCGTGAAGTGCCAGCTGTTCATGACGCCCTGCGTGGTGACCGCGTGATCGAGCACCTCGGCGTGCGTGGCCACGCGGATCGTGGAGTCGGAGGTGAACGACGCCTGGAACCGCCGCAGCGGCTCGGGCTGCAGCAGCGCCGCCGCGTTGGTGAGCGTGCCGGTGCCCCAGACGATGAAGTTGGCGGGGACGTTCACCGTCACGTCGTAGTCGTTGAAGTCGCTGTAGAACTCGTGACCGGCGTGATCCATCGTGTCCCAGCCGTTGTAGTCGTCGAACACGGCCACGCGCGGATAGAAGTAGGCGATGTAGAACGTGGTGGAGTCGATCACGCCCTGGCGGCTGGGGCGCTTGGGCAGGTCGTAGTACCACGCGAACGCCAGGCGCACGGAGTCGTGCGGCGCCAGCGCGGCGGGCAACTTCACGGGCTGCCAACTGAAGAACCGCGGACTGTTGTCCCACGCCTCGGCGGTGCCGTTCACCGCGAACGACCGGATGTGGACGCCGGACGTGAGCCCGTCTTCGGACGTGCCGCCGTCGCGTGGCGCGCCGGGCTTGTGCGAGTTGGGGAACAGCTTGATCACCAGCGTCTTCAATGTGTCGGGGCTGTTGTTGAAGTACGTGATCTGCTCCGTGCCCGACACGCGCCGATCGGGCGGCAGCGCCGAGATGGTGATCGAGTAACGGCCGCGGTTCTGCCAGTACTTGGCGCCGGGCATGCCGTCGAGGGCGCGAGTGCCGTTGGCGTACGCCTGCTTGACGTTGCGCGGCGTGTACAACTGCGCCGCGGCGGGCGCGGCCAGCAGCCACACGCCGGCGGCCGCCAGCAGCAGCGACCGGGCGGCCGACAGCCGCTTGGCGATGGACAGTGGATTAATCATCGGAGTTCGATCCCGTGGTTCGAGCGAAGGGTGAACGGTGGTGCCGGAGCATAGAGGTATAAACTGGTCCCGGGCACGGGGAGCCGGTAGGCCGTACGGGAGGCCCTCCGGCCCGGTTTCCCAGCCAGCGCGCCGCGGGCCCGACTCGCCTCCTCGGGCGCTACTGCACCGGCCCGAGATACCGGTCCAACCAACCAAGCACGGCTGCCACGAGCGCGGGCCGGTCGGCGTCTACGTCATGGGGAGTCTCGAGCAGGACGTGGCGCTTGTCCGCGGCCGGAGTGCCCAGCATGCGGAACAGCGGGTCCTGCGACTGCGCGGGCGAGAAGCTGAAGTCGTAGCGGCCGTTCACCATCAAGACGGGCTTGGTGAGGCGCGGCGCGAAGTCGACCTGGTCGGCCCCCGGCGGCGGCGCGTCGAGGAAGAACCCGCCATCGAGGAACACGATCGCCTTGAGCCGGTCCTGCGCCATCGTCGCGTAGATGACGCCGTTGGCCGCGCCCATGCTCACGCCGAGGTAGGCGAGCTTGTCGCCGGCGATGTCCGGACGCGTGGCGAGGTAGTCGAGCGACCGCCCCACGTCCTTGGATTGCTGCACGTCCACCGCGGCCGCCGCCGCGGTGCCCGGACGCGTGTGGCGGAGGCGGCGTTCATATGTGTCTTGATATATCGGATACAACACGGCGCGCCCGCTCTGCACCACGTAATCGAAGAACGCCGTGTCGCCGAGCTGGTGGCTGTCGCTCAGGTCGAGGACGCGGGCGCTGGGAAAGAACAGGACGGTCTGGTACGGAGGCCGCACGCGCTTGGGCAGGAAGAGATACGCCGTCACGCGCTCGTTGCCGTACGCGGCGTCGTAGCTCACCTTCTCTTCCGTCCAGTCTCTGGTATCGGCCACCACGCCTTCGTCTCTGGCGTTGAGCGCGGTCTGGTCGTAGCGATACATCACCCGGTAGGCGCGGAACACGGCGTCGCTCGCCGGATGCACCGTGGAGAAGTCGCGCGAGAGGGTCTTCACCGAGGCCGCCGCCGCCGCCGGCACCGGGGCGACGTTGCGCACGCACCGGATGCCGTTGGCCGGCGAGCGGTCGAACGGCGACAACAACTCCGGCTCCGTGTACAGGTATGTGGGCGACGACCAGCTGCCGCCGAGGATGAAGCGCCGTTCGCCGTCGAGCGTGTTGAGCGTCCACTCGCGCACGTTGCCGGCCATGTCGTACGTGCCGTACGGTCCCACACCCTTGAACGCGCCAACCGGCGCCGGCGCCGACCGTGAAATATTGCTGGCCCGCACCACCTCGCGCGCCGACGCCCCCGGCGCCGCCTCATACCACTGCGCGAATGCCGGCAGACTCTTGCCGGCGAACGCCGCGTACGCCGACGCCTCGTACCAACTCACGCCCGACACCGGATAATCGGCCTGGCCGTCGGGATAGTGCCCGGCCTCCCACGTGGACGGGCCGGGGCGCCCGGTGCGATCGCGGAACAGCGCCATCGCCTGCTGCCACGTGAGCGCCTTCCCGTCGCGGACGAACGGCGCGGTCCAGTACGTGGCCTTGGTGTATCCGCCCGCGTCCACGAATGCCTGATACTGCCGGTTCGTGACCTCGAAGCGGTCGATGAAGAACGCCGGCATGTTGAACGGGCCGACCCATCCGACGAACGCGATGTAGTCGCCCCATACCGTGGCCGGCACGCGCGCCATGCCGGCGGGCGCGGCGTTCGACGAATCGAGCGCAAAGGTCATCGCGGGCGCGCTCACGGGCGCCGCCACGTAATCCCGCGCACCGGGGGCCGATACCTTCCAGCGAAAAGTCCCCTTCGGGATCCGCGCCGCGTGAATGGGCGTCGTGCCGAGCGTGTACCAGACGCTGTCGGGCGCGTTGTAATCCCGAATCGCCACGCGGGCGCCGGCGGGCGACGACGTGACGGTAACGCGGGTCGTATTGTCCTGCATCGCGCGCGCGATGCCGGTGTCGCCGGGGAGGTACTCGGCGGCGCGGGTCATCAACTGGAAGGCGGCGAGGGGGCGGTCGGCGGCGAGAAACTGCTCCGCCTGCGGCAGCGCCACCTCGCGCGCCCAATGCCGTCGTTCCGAGCGCACGTACGTCCAGCCGCCGGCGGCGGCGAGCAGCACGACTGCGGCCGCCAGAGCGGCGAGCTTGCGCCGCGCGAGCGCCGGCGCCGGCGCCGGCGCGACCACGCCACGTTCGGCTGCGGTCAGCCGCTCGATCAGCGCCGACGCGCTGGCCGGCCGGTCGTTGGGATCCTTGGCCAGGCACTGGTCGACGAGCGAGGTGAACTCGGCGGACAATCCCGCGCGCCGCCGGGCGAGCGGCTCTGGCGCGTCGACCATCTGCGCGGTGAGCAGAGCCTGCAGCGTCGTGTGTTCGGCGAACGGATGCGTGCCGGCCAGCATCTCGTACGCGACCATCCCCCACGCGTAGATGTCGGCCCGCGCGTCGACCATTCCTCCCGCGGCCTGCTCGGGCGCCATGTACGCGGGAGTGCCGATGATCGTGCCCAGCGCTGTGAGTCCGGCGGGGCCGTCGAGGGGAAGCGTGGCCGCGGTGATCGCCTTGGCGATTCCGAAATCCGATACCACCGCGGTGCGTCCGGAGAGCAGGATGTTCTCCGGTTTGATGTCGCGGTGCACGACGGAGTTCGCGTGCGCGTATTCGAGCGCCAGCGCGACGTCGCGGAGGATGCCCAGGGCCTCGTGCACCGGCACCGGGCCGCGCACCAACCGCGTGCGCAGCGACTCTCCGTCCACGTACGGCATCGTATAGTAGGGCAGGTCGTCGATCTGTCCTGCCCGGAGCAGAGGCACGATGCGCGGATCCTGCAGCCGGGCGGCGAGACCGATCTCGCGCGCGAACCGGTCGGCGGAGAAGCCGGGAGCCACGTCGGGACTCAGGACCTTCACCACCACGCGGCGGCCCAGGCGGCGTTCCTCGGCCAGGAACACGCGCGACATGCCGCCCCCGCCGAGTTCGCGCTCGAGCAGGTATTCGGCGCCAAGTGAGGCCTGCAGCTTGTGCAAAAGGTCGGTGGACACGCGTGCCCTGGCTCGGGAACGCTAACGTAAGGCCGGTGTCTGGCAGGCGCAATGAAACGCGACGAGTGACGGTCACCAGAACGGCCAGCGGTCGCGGCTGCCGCCCCCACCACTATGCTCGGCGGCGCGCTCGCCACCTCGACCGGCGGCGAGTATCATAGAATGCCGCGCCGATGCGGCTCCTGCCGCCTTCCACTCCGCCGCCGCCATGCCCTCGTCCCGACGCGACTTCCTGGTGCGCTCCGCCTCCGCGGCCGCCGCTCTCTCCCTTGGCCTGCGCGGCACCGCGAGCGCCTCCGTGTTGACCGCCGCCGAGCGCGAGCAGGCGCTGGCCGACGGCGTGGTTCCCGACAAGATGGTGCGCGCCCGCCCCGTGCCGCTGGGCAACGTCCGCGTGCTGGGCGGTCCGCTCAAGCACGCGCAGGAGATGGACGGGAAGTATCTGCTCTCGCTCGACCCCGACCGCATGCTGGCGTACTATCGCATCCGCGCCGGGCTCGCCCCCAAGGCGCCGGGCTACGGCGGATGGGACGGCGACGGCCACAACCTCACCGGCCACATCGCCGGCCACCACCTGTCGGCGGTGAGCCTCATGTACCGCGCCACCGGCGACGAGCGATTCAAGCAGCGCGCCGACTATCTGGTGGCTGGGCTCAAGGAAGTGCAGGACAAGAACGGCGACGGCTATCTGAGCGCGCTCGAGCACGGACGCGAGGCGTTCGGCGAGTTGCAGCGGGGCATCATCCGCTCGCAGCCGTTCGATCTCAACGGACTCTGGTCGCCCTGGTACACGCTGCACAAGACGTTCGCCGGCCTGCGTGACGCCTACCGCCACACGGGCAATCGCGCGGCGCTCGACGTGGAGACGAAGTTCGCCGCGTGGGCCGAGGGGATCTTGGCGCCGCTCGACGCGCAGCAGTTGGCCGAGATGCTCAACACCGAGCAGGGGGGGATGAACGAGGTGCTGGCCGACCTCTGGGCCGACACCGGCGACGAGCGGTGGCTGCGTCTGTCGTACCGGTTCGAGCACCACGCCTTCACCGACGCGCTCAAGCGCGGCCAGGACAACCTGGACGGCAAGCACGGCAACTGCGCCATCCCCAAGCTCGTGGGCTCTGCCGAACGGTTCGGGTACACGGGCGACGCGGGCGACCTGCTGGCGGCATCGTTCTTCTGGGACACGGTGGTGCAGCACCACACGTACGCCAGCGGCGGCCATGGGCTGTCGGAGTACTTCGGGCCGGCCGACCGGTGGAGCACGCTCATCGACGGGCGCACCTGCGAGTCGTGCAACGTGTACAACATGCTCAAGCTCACGCGGCGGCTGTTCTCGCTGCGCCCCGACGCGTTCTACGCCGACTTCCAGGAACGCGCGCTGTTCAATCACGCGCTGTCGTCCATGGATCCGGTCACCGGCGACATGTCGTACATGGTGCCGATCGGACGCGGCGAGCAGCAGGAGTATCAGGACATGCTCCACGACTTCACCTGCTGCGTGGGCACGGGGATGGAGAACCACGCGCTGCACGGCTACGGCATCTACTACGAGACCGGCGACACGCTCTACGTGACGCAGTTCGTGCCGACGGCGGCGGATGTGCCCGGCCTCGGCGTGCACGTGGCCATGGACACCGACTTTCCCGACGGCGGCCACGCGGCGCTCACGCTCACCATGCCGTCGGCAAGGGAATTCACCCTCGCCGTGCGGCGCCCGAGCTGGGCGGGCGACGAGTTTGCCGTGCGGGTGAACGGCGCGGACATGCCGCAGCCGTCGTTGGCGAGCCTGGCGGCGGGGCGCGCCGGCGGGCGGCTGGTGAGCCAGGATCCGCGCGTGCTGCCGCCGAGCACGTTCGTGGAGCTGAGACGCGTGTGGAAGTCGGGCGACCGGGTGGAGTTGGTGCTGCCCAGGACGCTGCGCTTCGAGACCACGCCCGACAACGCGCAGATCACCGCCGTCATGTGGGGCCCGATGGCGCTGGCCGCCGATCTCGGCCCGCGCCGCAAGGGACGGGAGGAGTACACGCGCCCGCTCGTGCCGGTGATGGTGGCCGCCGGGCGGCCGGTGAGCGACTGGGTGGTGCCGGCGGGCACGCAGCCCGGCAACTTCGTGGCCCGGCAGGTGGCGCGCATTCCCGAGCAGCCGGCGGCGCCCACCGACGTGCCGCTGGCGCCGTTCTACCGCACGTACGAGCGCACGTACAGCGTGTACATGGACGTGATCACGCCCGCGGGGTTCGATGCGCGCGTGGCGGCGCTCGACGCCGAGGCCGAGCGCGTGCGCGAACTCGAAGCACACACCATGGGCTTCGTGCAGCCGGGCAACCGGGCGCAGGAGCCCAACTTCAATTATCAGAGCGATCCCGCCAACCGGCCGTCGCAGCGCGCGCAGGGGCGGTTGGGCCGCGGCGGGGCTGGCTGGTTCTCGTATGATCTGCCGGTGGACGCCAATGCCGCCATGGCATTGGTGGTCACGTATTACGACGAGCTGGGACTGCCGCCGGCGCCGGCCGACTTCGAGATCCTCGTGGACGGAACGTCCATCGCGCACTTCACGCCTGCCGCCACTGCCACCGGATTCTACGATGCGAGGTACGCCGTGCCGGCGAGTCTCACGCGCGGCAAGTCCAAGGTGACGGTGCGGTTCCAGGCCGGGCCGCAGGGGCGCGTTGCGCAAGTGTTTGGGGTGCGAACCGTTCGGGACGTGTTGCCCGGGGGCTGAAGCCGGCGCACATTGCGGGGGATAGCGGCCGCGCCGGGCAGTAGCGCGCGGCGAGCGTTCCCTCGTGCCAAGGATCCGGTGGCGATTTCAGCGTCGCGCGTCGGTTGGCGAACCCGGGTGGCGGCCTTCTTGGCCGTCACGCTGGTGCTGCTCGTGGGCGGCTACGGCTACTACCGGATAGAGGCGGACGCCATCCAGCAGGCGCAGTACGGCGCCGTGGCCGCGGTGGGGCGCCTGAAGGCCGACGAGATCCAGCAGTGGCGCCGGGAGCGCATTGGCGATGCGGCGGTCCTGGCGCGGAATCCATTCATCAGCGGCGCGCTCGGCGAACTCTCGGGCGGCGTCGCGCGGCCCGCGCTGCTGGCGCAACTGCGTGAGTACCTGAAGATCACCGCCGCCGCGTATGGATATGTCGACGCAGCGTTCATCGCGCCCGACGGCCGGGTGCTCGTTGGGGGCAACGGCACCGTGGTGTCGGTCGATTCGGCCACGCGGCGGGCCGTGGCGGCGTCGCTCGCCTCGCGTGGGGCCGTGCTGTCGGACCTGTTCCGCGGGCGCGGCGGCGCGGTGTACATCGACGCCGTGGCGGTGGTCCGGGACTCGGCCGGCCGGCCGGTGGGCGCGGCGATGCTGCGGACCGACGCGCACGCGTATCTGTATCCGCTGATCCAGACCTGGCCCACGCCCAGTCGCAGCGCCGAGACCGTGCTCGTGGAGCGCGAGGGCGACGACGTCGTGGCGCTCAGCGATCTGCGGTACGCACCGAACACGGCGCTCCGCTGGCGGCGTCCCTTGAGCCAGACCAACTATCCCTCCGCCCAGGCGGTGCTCGGCCGGGTTGGCCAGGTGGAGGGGTTGGACTATCGCGGCGTGAAGGTGCTGGCGGACCTGCGCCCCATCGCCGGATCACCCTGGTTCATGGTGGCCAAGGTGGACTCCGGCGAACTGCTGGCCGAAGCGCGCTACCGGGCGATGCTGATCGGGCTCGTGGTGGCCTCGCTCATCCTGCTGGCGGCGGCCGTCACGGCCAGCGGCTATCGGCGCAAGCAGGCCGGCATCTACCGCGAGTTGTACGAGTTGGAGCGTGGAGCCCAGGAAGCATTGCGAGCGAGCGAAGCGCGCTACCGGTCGTTGTTCGAACACATGCTCAACGGATTCGCGTATTGCCGGATGGAGTACGACGCGGCGGGGCGGCCGGTGGATTTCGTCTACCTCGACGTCAACGCGGCGTTCACGCGCCTCAGCGGGCTCACGGGGGCGATCGGGAAGCGCGTGAGCGAACTCCTTCCCGGCATCCGCGAGGTGAGCCCCGAACTGTTCGAGTTGTATGGGCGCGTGGCGTCCACCGGCGTGCCCGAGGTGGTGGAGTTCGACTTCAAGTCCAATCAGCAATGGCTCATGCTCTCGGTGTACAGCTCGGAGCCCGGGCATTTTGCCGCGGTGTTCGACGACATCACCGAGCGCAAGCGCGCCGAGGAGGCGCTGCGGTTGAGTCTGGAGCGTTTCCAGATGGCGAACCAGGCGACGTTCGACGTCATCTGGGATTTTGACGTGACCGCCGACACGCTCTGGCGCAACGACAACTTCCAGGTGCTGTTCGGCGATTCGCCCGCGGAGGTGGAGCCGGGCCTGGAGTCGTGGACCACCCGCCTGCACCCCGATGATCGCGACCGCGTGCGCGAGGGGCTGCGGTCGGCGCTCGATTCGACGAGCGCGAGCTGGTCGGACACGTATCGCTTCCGGCGCCACGACGGCACGTACGCGGTGGTGGAGGATCGGGGGCGGATTGCCCGCGACGCCGCCGGGCGCGCGGTGCGCGTGATCGGGGCGATGCAGGATGTGACCGAGGTGCGGCGCACCGAGGAGCGCGTGCGCCGGCTGAATCGGGTGTACGCCGTGCTGAGCGAGATCAACGAGGGCATCGTGCGCATCCGCGACCTGCAGGCGCTGTACGAACGCGCGTGCGAGATCGCGGTGGGGCGGGGCCTGTTCCGCATGGCGTGGGTGGGGTTGGTGGACCCCGCCACGCAGGCGGTGCGCGTGGCGGCGTCGGCCGGCGTGTCCGACGGGTATCTGTCGCGCCTCGACATCGTGCTCAGCGACCCCAGGCGCGCGGGCGGCCCCACGGGCACCGCGCTCCGCACCGGCCGCCACGACGTCAGCAACGACATCGCCAACGACCCGCGCATGGCGCCGTGGCGCGACGATTCGCTGCGCCTGGGCTACCGGGCGTCGGCGGCGTTCCCGCTCACCGTGAGCGGCGCCACGCGGGGCGCGTTCACGCTCTACGCCACCGAACCGGGCTTCTTTGACCACGATGAGCTGGCGCTGCTCGACGATCTGGCCATGAACATCGGGTTTGCGATGGAGCTGGCGGCGCAGGCCGAGCAGCGCCGCCAACTGGAGGCCCAGTTTCTGCAGGCGCAGAAGATGGAGACCGTGGGGCGTCTGGCAGGCGGGATCGCGCACGATTTCAATAACCTGCTCACCGTGATCAACGGGACGACGAGCCTCGCCATGGACCAGGTGCCGCCGGCGGATCCCCTGCGCCGCGATCTGGCGGAGATCCAGGCAGCCGGCGAGCGGGCCGCCAATCTGACTCGCCAGTTGCTCGCGTTCAGTCGTCAGCAGATCCTCAAGCCCGACGTCGTGGACCTGAACGGGCTGGTGGGCGGCATGCACACCATGGTGCAGCGGCTGATCGGCGAGGACGTGAACCTGGTGATCATTCCGGGCAAGGAGTTGGGGAGCGTGCGGGCCGATCCGCGCCAGTTGGAGCAGGTGCTGCTCAACCTGGTGGTCAACGCGCGCGACGCGATGCCGGACGGCGGCACGCTGACCATCGAGACGCGCAACGTGGAACTCGACGCGGCCCACGCCGAGTTGCACGCGTCGGTGCGGCCGGGCGCCCACGTGCTGCTGTCGGTGGCCGACACGGGCGTGGGCATGGACGAGGTGACCCAGCAGCGCATCTTCGAGCCGTTCTTCACGACCAAGGAAGCGGGCAAGGGGACGGGGCTGGGGCTGGCCACGGTGTACGGCATCGTCAAGCAGAGCGAGGGCAGTATCTGGGCGTACAGCGAGCCGGGGCAGGGTTCGACGTTCAAGATCTACCTGCCGCGGGTGGACGCGGTGCCGCACGCCCGCGTGACCGCACGGACTGCGGCGCACGCGCCGGGAACGGAGACGATCCTCCTGGTGGAGGACGAGGTGGCGGTGCGGCGGCTGGCCGAGCGGATTCTCACGTCGGCGGGTTACACCGTGCTCGCCGCGGG
>DATLTC010000046.1 GCA_035533755.1 Gemmatimonadaceae bacterium | reverse complement strand
TGCTCCGCGATGTCGCGCGCGCCCTTGCCTACGCGCACCAGCGCGGCGTGGTGCACCGCGACATCAAACCCGACAACGTCCTCATGTCGGGAGGCGCCGCCGTCGTCACCGACTTCGGCATCGCGAAGGCCATCAGCGCGGCGCGCACGGCGGCGGCCGGCGCCACGCTCACCCAGATCGGCACGAGCATCGGCACGCCGGCGTACATGGCGCCGGAGCAGGCGGCGGGCGACCCGGACATCGATCATCGCGCCGACCTTTATGCGCTGGGCGCGATGGCGTACGAGATGCTGAGCGGGCAGCCGGTGTTCGCCAATCGAACGGCCCAGCGGATGATGGCGGCGCACATGGGCGAGACGCCGACGCCGATCGCGACGCTGCGCGGCGACCTCCCGGCGGCTCTGGCTGAACTGGTGATGCGGTGCCTGGCCAAGGACCCGAACGCGCGGCCCCAGAGCGCGGGCGAGATCGCGCACGCCCTCGACACGATCACCAGCGGCGGCGGCATGCCGGCGATGCCGGCGATCCTGCTCGGCGGGCCGGGGATGTTCCGCAAGGCGCTCGCGATCTACGCCGCCTCGTTCGTCGCCGTGGCGATTCTGGCGCGCGCCGCGATCGTGGGCATCGGCCTCCCCGACTGGGTGTTCCCGGGGGCGTTGATCGTGATGGCGCTCGGGCTGCCCATGGTCCTGTGGACCGGCTACGTGCAGCGCGTCACGCGCCGGGCGATGACGATGACGCCGACGTACACGCCGGGGGGCACGCCCTCCGTGGCCGGGGGCACGATCGCGACGATGGCCTTCAAGGCGGCCCCGCACGTGAGTTGGTACCGCACCGCCCGGGGCGGGATGTACGCCCTTGGGGTGTTCGTTGTGATCGTCGCCGGGGTCATGACACTGCGCGTGCTCGGGATCGGACCGGCGGGGTCGCTCCTGGCCGCGGGAAAGCTCACGGCGAAGGAGCCGATTCTCATGACCGACTTCTCGGCCACGAACGGCGATACCGCGCTCGCGCGGGTCGTGAGCTTCGCCGTGCGCACCGGGCTGTCGGAATCCCCGGTGCTCTCCATCGTCAGCCAGGCGCAAACGGCGGACGCGTTACAACTCATGGAGCAGCCGCGAACGGAGCGCGTGGATCTGCCGTTGGCGCAGCAGATCGCGCAGCGGAACGGGATCACGGCGATCGTGGACGGCGTCGTGACGCCGGTGGGGAGCGGCTATGTCGTGACGGTGCGCCTGCTGACGGCCGATTCGGCGCGCGCGCTCGCGTCGTTCCAGGAGACCGGCGACGGCCCCAAGGGCTTGATCGACGCGTCGGACCGGATCGCGCGCGACCTGCGCGCGAAGGCCGGCGAATCGCTGCACTCGGTGCAGGCGGCGCCGCGGCTAGCGGCCGTGACGACGGGGTCGCTCGACGCATTGCGCGCCTACAGCGCGGGATCGTTCGCCGCGGACGCCGAGTTGGATCGACCCAAGTCCATCCGCCTGCTCACGGAGGCCGTGGCCGCCGACACGACGTTCGCCGAGGGGTGGCGCAAGTTGGCCATGGAGAAGGTCAATCTGGGACTCCCGCGGAGCCAGGTTGCTTCGGCGCTCGTGCGCGCGTTTCAATTCCGGAATGCCTTGCCACAACCCGAACGGCTGACGATCGAGGCGACCTACGACACGTACGGCCCCAGTCCGGATCGGCCGAAAGCCATTGCGGCCTACGAACAGTTGCTCCAGGTCACCGGACAGCCAGGCAATAACAATCTCGCCCTCCTTTTCGCTTCCGAGCGAGATTTCGCGAAGGCGGACTCGCAGTATCGACTGGTGCTTCGATCCAACCCGGGGTTCCTGCTCGCCTACGGCAACCTGGTGGCCACGTTACGGGATGAGGGCAGCACCAACGCCGCCGACAGCGTCGTTCGCGTGATGCTCCAACGCTTTCCGACCGCCACAACGCCGAAGCAGTTCGCGGTCCTCGGGCTCTATTTTGTGCAGAAGTGGGACGCGTACGGGCAAGCGCTTGACAGTGCGCGCAACGTGCGCGACCCCACCAACCCCGGCTGGTCGCTCTGGAGGTCCGCGGAGCTTGCGCTGCTCCGAGGGCACGTGGCGGACTGGCGGCGCCTGCGGACCGCCGCCGCCGCCGCCGCCGCCGATTCGACTGCGGGCTACGCCCCGCCAACGGCGGTGGGCGACGCGACGACCGTTGCCTGGGTCGATGCGGTCGTGCTGGAGCAGCCCGCCATCACGGCGGCGACGCTGGACAGCGCCCTGGCCCGCACGCCGCTGCGCCGATTCCGGGACGAAGACCGCCCCGACCTCGCGGTGGCGAGCGCGTACGCGCAGGCCGGTCGACCGGACCGCGCGGAGGCGGTGCTGGTGCAGTACCGCGCGCAGGTGCGGGACACGGCCGTCCATCGCGTACATGAGCCGGACGAACACGCGGCTCTGGCGGAGAGCGCGCTCGCGCGGCGCAAGTTCCCCGAGGCGGCCGCGCAGTTTCGGAAGGCGGACAGCCTCCCCGACGGGCCGGCCAACGACTGCACCATCTGCCTGCCGCTCAACCTGGCGCGCGTCTTCGACGCGGCGGGCATGCCGGACTCGGCGATCGCGGAGTTTGATTTGTACTTGAAGACCCCGTATCGGGCCCGCTACGTCGAGACCCTGGATGCCTCGGTGTTGCCGATGGTGCACGAACGGCTCGGCCAGCTCTACGAAGCCAAGGGCGATACGACCAAGGCCGCCGCGCAGTACCTGGCGTTCATCGATCTGTGGAAGAGCGCCGATCCGGAGCTGCAGCCTCGGGTCGCGGACGCGCGGCGCCGCCTGGCGCGCCTGTCGCAGCTCGAGAAGCGGCGATGAGCGTCGTCGATCGACTCAACGCGGAGGGTCGCCGGTCGGGAGCACCGCGGATCGCCCGCGACGCGGCCTGCCTAGAATATACTTAAGTACTCATGCCTCGATTGCCGACTGGCCCGTCCGAATAGCCACATGAGTGCCACAAGACCATTGCGCGACGGCAACGGTGACATCATGTAACCGTCTATCGGACAAAGGCTTAGCAGCAGCTTCCTGGGTGCGTTCTGCACCCGCTTTCAAGACCGGTGCAATAGCCGTTCTGCCAGCCCTCCCGGAGTCAAAGATCGCGGGGCGGGTGGCGGGGCGCAACGCATCATCCACAAGAGTGAAAATTCGCCCGGAGCACCGAGATACTGACGTTCAAATCGAGTACTACGTGCCCTTCCCCCCGATTTGAGGAACACCGATTATGGGTCCTGTAGCTCCTGGGGCCGCGCGCCGAGTCTCGGCGCCCCCGGGGCCCCGCGGATGACGTGCCCGTGCTCCGGACTGCGCCGAGATCTCTTTCAGGCGCTCCGCCAACGAGATGCGGCGGAACTCCGGCGGAATGGTGAACGCATCGGGCCCGGCCGTATCGGCACGAAAGTTGGAGAAATCGCTCACGGTAGTTTGGGATGCGTCAATCGAGAGGCCTCCAGCGGCCCCGAGCTTCACGTCCAGGCGGCTGACCTCGTGGAGTTCGCAGCCCGTGAGATGGGCGAGCAGCGCGCGCACGCGGGCGACCGCCTCGGGGGAGACCATTTGGCCGGCGTCCGTCGTCACGCCCCCGGGGGCGATGAGCACGACCGGGCGGGGGATGGTGCAAGCACCGAGGTAGTAGTCGGCGGACGCATCGAACGCACCGGCCAGCGACATGGCCGGCATCGTGGAGACCGCAGCGCCATGCTCGAGGAACTGGTAGTGCCGGCCGACATATCCATCGACGATGACCGTGTCTGCCAGCGTATCAAGCGTGAGGCTCTGGAGGGTCATGCCTCGCGATGGGGCGGACGAGGCCTTCCGGAGCGCGGCCACTTCAACGATGCCACCGTCGGTGTGCAGGTCGATGTACTCCTGCCGGTCGGGAAATACTGCGGTAACCCGCCCCGACGAATCGATAATCGTATAGTCACCGCTGACGATCGCCGGGCCCCCCAAGGTGCCGCGAACGACGTCGGTGCGAACCCGTCCCTGGGTGTCCTGCGTAACGTGCGCGACGAGCAGGAGCGTGTCGTGCTGCGGCATGGCGGTCAGGACGGTCGTCCGTTGCACGCTCACGTCGTACGTGTAGGCACTGGGCGATGGCGGCGATGCGGCGGGGACAGCCGCCAACAGGGCGGAGAAGGTGGCGACCAGGGCGCGCGGCGAGGTGGTCACGGTGGGGGCCTCGTTGAAAGGGGCGAGCCGGCATGATACCTCGGCCCGCCGCAAGGAGCGCGACGACTCGCGCGGTCCTCAGCGGCGCCAATGTAGGAGGCGGCGCGTCACGACACAAACACCGACTTTGCATATAGAAGCCGGGGATCATAAGTGAATCAGCTGTCGGGGGTCTGCGCTGTCCCCCAATTCGAGGCAGCACTCTGGTGACCTTCCCCCGGCGTTGAGAAATACCGATTGTGGGTCCTGCACGGCAGATTGACACGTGTCACGTGACGCGGTACATTTATCCGGTGATCAAGACATTCGCGGACAAGCGCACGCGGGATCTGTACGTCACGGGCGGCGCCAAACGGATTCCGCCGGATGTTGCGGCGCGGGCCGCGCGGAAGCTGGAATACGTCGACCTAGCCGTTGCGCTGCGCGACCTCCAAGTGCCGCCGGGTAATCGGCTGCACGCGTTGAAGGGCGATCGGGCGGGGCAGTACGCGATTGCCGTCAACGACCAATGGCGCATCTGCTTCCGCTTCGTGGACGGCGATGCGTACGAAGTGGAATTCTGCGACTATCACTAGGGAGAGGGACCGACCGATGACCGTTCCCAACAATCAGCGCATGAAGCGTCGGCCGACGCACCCGGGGCTGATGCTCGCCGAGGACTTCCTGCCGGATTACGGCCTCACGGTCGCCGGCCTCGCCGACGCCGTTGGGGTGTCGCGCCAGTCGATCAACGAGCTGCTGCGTGGCCGGCGGGGGGTCAGCCCCGAGATGGCCCTTCGGCTGGCCCGGCTGTTCGGCAACTCGCCCGAGTTCTGGCTGAATGCGCAGCGCGCCGTGGACCTCTGGGACGCGTCACAGGCGGTCAAGCAGGAAGTGGCGCGGATCAAGCCGCTGCGGGTGGCGTGATCCGATCGAACTGAGCCGAGCGGTCGGACGCATTGGCGGCGCACTGTCGGACCGCCCGCCGCCGGTCCTGGACGAGGCCGAATAGCCACAAGACTGCCACAAGGCCGCGATGGACCGACGGTACACTGATCATGTAGGTGACTTAGTGATACTTACTTATATCAAACTTCGCGGATCCACCGAGCACCCGTCTTCAAGACCGGTGCAATAGCCGTTCTGCCAGCCCTCCCGACGGATCCAATCTAATGACGGAGGTGGTGGCCGGTCAGCAACGGGGACCTGGCTTACCGCGGAGCACGCGGACTTCACGGCAACAGCAACTGCCTGGACGCGGATGAGGCGGATTGAACGGATCACGACGGATACTGCAATAGCTCTTGAGGGGGCGCGGGGGTGGGATCGCGATGCGGGGCCGGGCGTGGTCTCGGCGTCGAGACCGGGGCCGCGTTACTCCGACCGCAGCGTATCCACCGGATTGATCCGCGCCGCGCGGAGCGCGGGCGGAATCCCGGCCAGCACCGTGGCGGCGAACAACGCTACCACGGCGCCCGCCATGAAGAAGGGGGCCATGGTGTCGTAGCCGAACAGAAAGCCGTGCAGCAATGCCTCGGCCCAATTCGCCACGATGAGCCCGATGGCCAGCCCCAGCAGCGCTGTTGCGTTGCCCTGGCGCAATACCATCGTGATGATATCCCGCGTCTGTGCGCCGAGTGCGATGCGCACGCCGAACTCGCGAGCGCGCTGCTCCACCGCGTACGCCGTCATCCCGTACACGCCGATCAACGCCAGCAAGAGCCCGATGAACGCGAACGACCCGAATAGCGTAGTCACGAAATCGTACAAACTGCGCTCGGAGGCCGTGCCGGTCGCGTCGTCCCATGTCGCGACGTCGGGGATCGCGCCCGGGTAATCCGACGTGAGGGCGGCGCGCAGCGGGGTCAGGAACGCCGCTGGCGGTCCCTTCGATCGTACGATGAACGTGGTGGACGCGGTGGGCGCCGGATAGCCCGCGCCGTTCGCGATGAAGAACATGTGTTCGGGGCAGGGATCGATCCCGCACCGGCTCGTCACGATGGGGCCGGTGATCCCCACGACGCGCATCCACGGCACCTTGCCGTAGCCGGTGCCGGCGAACCGGATCAGGCGGCCCAGAATGTCGGACCCCGGCAGCAGCCAGTGCGCCGTACCCTCGTCGACAATCACACTCGGGATCGGATCGTCCTCGCTCTCGTGAAAGTTGCGCCCGCGCAGAATCGGAATGCGCAGCACGCGGAGATAGTCCGGGTCCACCTCGTTCAGGCGCGACATGCCAATCATCGTGAGCGGCGCCCCGCCGCCGGGGTCGTCCACACGCACCACCCCTTGCAGGAAGGGATTCCATGACGCCGTAGCGGCGGTCACTCCCGGCATATGTCTCAGGCGCTGCAGCTCCCCGTACCGCTGCGCGATCAGCGCGGCACTCGGCGTCGCCCCGAACCCCGAGCGGACGCCCAACGGCACCTCCCGCACGTCTGCCGCGATGAGGTTGCTGTCGTCGTAGCCGTAATCCATCAAATGGATGGTGCCCGCCACGGCACCGAGCAGCGATGCCGAGACGACCAGCGTCAGCGCGCCCGCCACCTCGGCCACGACCAGGAACTGGAAGCGCCCACGATTCCCCGTCGCGTGGCGGCCGCCCGCTCCCTTGAGCAGCCGGTTGATGTCCGTGCGCATCAGCGCGATCATCGGCGCGACGCCGAACACTACGGCGCTGGCCATCGTGAGCCCGACGCCCGCGGCCAGCACCCGCCACGAGAGCTGCGGTTGCACCAGCCCCAGAAATTGGAGCCCTGCGGGGAGCGTCGCGCGCACGAGATGGATGGCCCACAGTGAGAAGAAGAGCCCGAGCACGCCGCCGGCCAGCGCCACCAGCCCGCTCTCGGCGAACAACAGCCTGGCCACCTGCAGACGGCTGGCGCCGAACGCGAGTCGCGTGGCCAACTCGCGGCTCCGCGCCATGCCGCGCGCCAGGAGCAGGTTGGCGATGTTCGCGCAGGCAATGATCAACACGGCCAGCGTCGCTGCAGCCAGTGCCCAGACGACGCCGAACCGCTGACCCGGTGTCGCGGCCGCCGGCCGCAGCACGAAGTGCGCGAATCGCGAATGCGCGGGGTCGAGGTTGGGCGCCAGCACGTTCAGCTCGGTCAGCGCCTGTGCCTGGGTCACGCCGTGGCGCAGGCGGAGCAGGGCTTCGCTGCCGATGCTCCAATCCGTGGGGATGAAGAGATCCGTGCGAATCGGAATCGCGCCGTTGTCGGCCACGACGCCGATCACCGTCAGTGCATCGCCGCCGATCAAGGTTGTCTGCCGGTCGGGCAGCGAGATCGTGAATGGGGCGAACGGGCGATCGGGGGCGCCGAGCAGCCGCCAGAGGTGCTCGCTGATCACGGCCACCCGCGCCGCCTTGGCCGTGGAATCCATGAACAACGTGCCGAGCACGGGCCGGGCCCCGATCACGCGGAACAGGTTGCCCGGGACGAGCGCCATCGGAACCTGATACGTCTGGTTCCCCACGTTGATCGCGGTCGCGTACGCCAGATCGGTGGTCCATCCCGCCACGCCGGAATAGGTGCGCCCCGAGTCGCCCAGCACCTGCCGGATGTTCACGCGCGGGTAGAGCGGTGATTTCGGCGCCGTCCAGTGCGCCACCACGAGCTGCCTCGGCTCCGGGAACGCCATGTTGGGCCAGATCAGCCCGTCGATCAGGCTCGACATCGTCGTGTTGGCCGCGATGGCCAATGCCAGTGCCAGAATGCTGAATGCTGCGAACGCCTTGCTCCGGCGCAGCGTGCGCAACGCGATGCGGAGTTCCAGCCAGGTGGGCAGCATCTGCCAATGCTCTAGCCCGGGCGGGACGCGGTCAAGAGTGCGGCGCTTGGCGCATGACGGCGCGTCGCTGTTCAGACCTCCTGTCGCCCGACGTCGCGCTGCGCCACGCTGTGCCGAGTCCACCGCGTCGCCACCGCCACGCGCCCGTCCTCGAACAGCGAATAGATGATGGGCACGTACACCATGGTCAGGAACGTCGAGACCATCAGCCCTCCAATGGCGACCACGGCCAGCGGGCTCAGCCGCTCCAGACCGATGGCCCATTCGGCCGCGATGGGGATCATGCCCACCGACGTGCCCACGGCCGTCATGAGGATGGGTCGCGTCCGGATGCGTACGGAACCCACCAACGCATCGTGCACACTGGCGCCGCCGGCTCGCGCCGTAGTGATGAAGTCGATGAGCAGGATGGAGTTCTTCACCACGATGCCCGCCAGGAGGATCATCCCCATCATCGACGGCATGGAGCTGTGCTTGCCCATGAGCAGCATGCTCCACGCGGCGCCGATAATGGCGAGCGGAATCGCCGACATGATCGTGAGCGGATGGATCCATGACCGGAACGCCGGCACCAGCGAGAAGTAGAGCAGCACCAAGCCCAGGGCGAGCGCTTGGCCCAGGCGCCCGAACGATTCCTGCATCTGCTCGATCTCGCCGACCTGGCTGATCCGATAGCCCGGCGGCAGCTGGAGTCCGCGCAGGGCGGCGGTCACGTCTTCCTGCATGTGTGAGATGGGGCGGCGCGACCGATAGAGCTCGACGTCCAGCGTGCGCTCGAGCCCCTGGTGGGTGATCATGCTCGCGGTCGCTTGACGATCGAGCGTGCCGAGTTGGGCCAGAGGCACCGGGCCCTGCGCGGTCTGGATGGGGTACGTGCCCAGTTGCGCCGAGTGCGCGCGCTGATCCGCCGCGAGCTGGATCCAGATGCTCAACCCATCCTGGTTGGGTATCTGAAATACCGACCCGCTCATGCCCCGTACCGCGCCCTGCAACTGCATCGCCACCGCGGCCGGCGAGATGCGGTACAGCGCCAGCTTGTCGGGATCGGCGCGGAACCCGATCTCCTGATTGTCCATGGTCCACGAACGGGACACGGATGTGGCTCCGCGGACCGTCTTCCGCAGTCGCTGTTCCACGTCATTCCCGATCCGGTCCAGTTCGGCCAGGTCGGGTCCCGAGATCATGACGTCCACGGGACTGCGGATGGTCGACAGGGGCGTGGCGCCGAAGTCGAACACGTCCACGTTCTTGAGTCCCGGGATCTGGCGAAACGCGGATCTGAGGGTGTCTTCCACCTGCCAGATGGTCTCGGGCCGGTGAAACCGGTCTAGCAGATGAATCGTGAGAAGACCCTGCTGCGGCAACCGGCCCGCTCCGAACGAGATGACCGCGGGCTCGGAGCCGACGACCGACGAGACCGACGTGACGTCGTTCCGCTTGCGGATGATCCGTTCCATCTGGCTCAAGCGCGTCGTGGTGGCCGCCAGCGAACTGTTGGCGTCGGTCTCGAATGCCACCTTGATGATGCCGGTATCCATGGGAGGCATCAGGTCGCGCCCGATCAGGCCCATCTGTCGCAGGGACACGGCCAACAATAGGGCGGCCACCACCAGGAACACCGCCCGGTGCCGGAGCGCCGTTCCGGTGAGCCGCACGTAGAAGTCGCGGATGGGTTCCACCACGAACCGATCGAACTGGAAGACCACGCGCTCGAAGCGATTGCGTCCCTCGCCCGCGCGCCGACGCAAGATGTAGGGCGCGAGCAGCGGGATGACGGTCACCGAAACCACATACGACGCCACGAGCGCCACCGTCAACGAGACGGACAGCGGACGCAACACGGTCTGGACGAAGCCGCCGATGAAGATGATGGGCACGAGGACCATGATCGTGGCGTACGTACCGGAGAAGATGGCGAGCATCACCTCCTCCGTTCCGCCGACGACGGCATCGCGGATGTCGGCGCCTCGCTCGTGGTAGTGGCGCTCGATGTTCTCGATGACGACGATGGCGTCGTCCAGCAGCATGCCCACGGCGACGATGACCGCAGTCAGCGTGACCATGTCGAATTCGTATCCGATGAGCCACATCACCGCGAAGGTGAGCAGATAGGTGAACGGAATCGCGATTGCAGCCAGCGTCATGCCCCGCAGATCGGCGAGGAACAGGAAGATCACCAGCACGGTCATGATCAACGCGTCCCGCAGCGCCCCCAGCATGTTGCCCACGGATTGATTGATGAGATCGCCCTGGGTGTCGGGAATGCTGAAGGCGATGTCCGGATAGGCCTTCTCCAACTCCGGGAGCACCCGCGTCACATCGGCGATGCTCTGGAGCGCCACCCCGGACGCGGCGCGCTGGATGTTGACCGCGATGGCGGGTTCGCCGTCGCCGTGGTACGCGCTCTGTGGCTCGGCCACCGAGCGATACACCTTGGCCACGTCGGCCAGATGAACGTCCCCGCCCTCGCGGTGCGCGATCGGAATGCGGGCGACGTCGCTGATGCGCTGGAACTGTCCCATGCGCTTGAGCAGGAACTGGCTCTCGCCGGTGATCAACAGCCCCACGGGCTGGTTGGCATTGAACGCCACCATGGCGTCACGCACGTCGAGCGGGGTCAGGTGGTATCGCTCCAGCGCATCCCGGTCCAGGTCCACGCGAATCACGGGCTGGTGGGCGCCGAACACTTCGACGTTGGCCACGGCGGGGAGTTGGAGCAGCCGGTCCTTGATCGGGTTGTCGGCGATCTGCCGGACCATGGACAGATCCAATGGCGAGCCGGGTTTGGGCCGGAGCGCCAGCGTCATGACGGCGGGCGTGGCCGAGGAGACCTTGAAAATCATCGGAGGCCGCAGGGCCGCCGGGAGTTGCGCTTTGATCTTCTGGAGCGCGTTGGCGACGTCCGTGGCGGCGCTGCTGAGTCCTTCGCTGTATTCAAATTCGACGGTCACGGCGGAGACTTCGTCGTTGCTCGTCGACGTCACCAGCCGCACGCGTTCGATCGTGTTGAGTTCCCGCTCGATAGGACGCGTCACCTCGGCTTCGACGTCCTCGGCCGACGCGCCGGGGTATACGCTGACCACCGCGATCTTGGGCCGCTCGGAGTCGGGGAAGAGATTGACCGGCATGCGGCGATAGCCCACGAATCCGATGACCGCGGCCAGGAGCACCAGTGACATGACGAGGTGCGGCCGCTTCAGATAGGAATCGACGAGGTGCATGATTCATCGCCCCGGCGCAGCATCGACCGCGTGCACGGGCAGCCCCGCCGCGAGGTCCATGAGCCGCGAAGGCCGCGCCACCACCACACGGTCGCCCTCGCGGAGATCGCCTTCGACAATGGCCTGGTCCAGGGATCGGGTCGTGACGGTCAATGCCACCATGCGAAGTGTCTGCGCGCCGTCCTTGGTCTGGCCCACCACGAAGGCGTGGGTTCCCGCGCTTCCCTCCAGTAGCGCGTCCAACGGCACCAGCAGACCGGCTCCTCCTCGGAGGTGGAGGTCGATGCCCACCGTCGCGCCCGCCACGTACCCGGGCGTTGGATGCGCGATGTCGACCTCGAACGTGGCCAGATGGCTGCCCTGCATGGCGGGGAAGATCCGGGAGACCGTTGCGTGCACCGGCTCGTCACCGAGCGAGAGATCTACCGGAGTGCCCGGATGTATCTTCGTCATGAGTTCCGGCGGAACCGTGCCGCGTACGCGCACAGCGCTCTGCCGCACCATCCGGAGCAGTGGCCTTCCCGGGACGGCCAGATCGCCGGGGTCGGCCATCCGCGCGGACACGACACCCGTGAACGGGGCTCGCACCACCGCGTAGCCGAGCCGCGCATTCGCCTGGTCCAGACGTTGCCGGGCGACTTCGAACCGGCCCGTAGTGGCGGCCCGCATCGCCTGTGAACCCTGCCACTGTTCCAGCGAGATCGCCTTGTTCACGAACAGCACACTGTCTCGCGCGGTGGCGGCTCCCTGCGCCTCGGACGCCGCCCGTGCTGCCTCAACGTCGGCCTCGCCCGCGGCCGCGGCATCGCCGAGCTCCCGCGAATCCAATCGCGCCAGCACCGCGCCGCGGGCCACGGAGGCGCCCTCCCGCACCAGCACGGCCAACACCTGCCCGGACACTTGGGGCGTGATCTCGGCATCGTCGGCGCCGTAGACCTCTCCCAGGATGTGATCCACGCTCTCCAGCGGGCCTCGCCGTACCGCCACAACCTGTACCGCGGTGACGGGCGCCGCGAGCACCGGCGCGTTGTTCATTTGCACCACCCGCTTGTGCCGGACGATCAGTAGGCCGCCCACCACGAGCACGGCGACGAGAATCGCGACCATTCGATTGCGTGTCATCGGACAATCTCCCTTTCGACGAGGGCGTTGATTCGGGCGGCGGCCCCGAGCACGTCGCCCTTGCTCTTGGCCAGGAATGCTTCGGCGGCGGACGCCCGGGTGCGGGCCCTGAGCAGGTCCTCGATCGTGCCGGCTCCGTTGTCGTAGCGCACACCCTGGATCCGCGCGGCTTCGTCGGCGGCATCCACCCGCTTGGCCGCGGCATCCAGCGCGATCTCCGCGGCATGGAGATGAGCCAATGCCCCGCTGATCTCCGCCCGTTGCTGGAGCTGCGTCTGTCGCAGGGTGAGTGTGGCGGCCCGCTCGGCTGCGGCGGCGCCCTGATACGCGGCCACCGTGCGACCGCCCGAAAACACCGGGATGGAGACCTGCGCCGTCATCTCCCAGGTCTGGAACGTTCCTGCTACCCCGGAACCCGCGTGCTCCAGCAGATTGCCGCGCAAGCTCAAGGCTGGAAGGAAGTCGGCACGGGTGGCCTGTTTGCCGCTCCTCGCCTGTTCGACCCTGAGTTGGGCCGTTGCCACCGGCGTCGCGTGCTGCACCAGGGTGTTCCAGTCCACCCCGTCGGCTCGCAGCGTCGGAAAGTCATTGGGCAGCGGATCGAGTGCGAGGGGTTGATCCGGCGGGTAGTCGAGCAGCGCGAGCAGGAACGCGCGCATCTGCGTGCGGTCGGCGTCCGCAGCGGCCAGTTGAGCCCGGGCTTCCTCCAGCGCGTCGGTGATCTCCAGGAGGTCCACGTCCGGCCGCTTGCCCTGCTGCACCATAAGCGCCACCCGCGCGTGTGTTGTCTCGAGGGAGGCGACCTCGCTCGCGTACGCGGCCGTCGCCGCGGTCAACGCCTGGGCGGCGGCGTACATCGTGGTCACGTTGGCGCGGATCTGCCAGCCGCTGCCTTCTACCAGCGCGCTCGCCTCGTCGGCCTTCAGGCGGGCAACATGGCTGAGCGCCACCAGCTTTCCGCCTACGAACAGCGGCAGTTCGAAGGTCAATCCGTAATGGGCCTGGTCCTGGGCGAAGGGCAGACTTGCGAGCCCGCCCGCCATCAACTCCTGCGACATGGGACGCAGCAGTTGGGCGTCCCCGTACCGGGATGTCCACGCCACCGCCTGCACGTCACCGAAGTGTTGGCGGAAGGCGGCGGCCGCCGCGCGGTCGGCCGCGTGGGCCTGTTGGGCGACGGCCTGCAAGCCGGGGTTCTCGTCGAGCGCGCGACGGATGGCATCGGCCAGGCCGAGATGCACCGTGTCGCCCAGTGCCGGTACCGGCGCGGCCGCTGGCGCGCCCTGTGCGTGTGACGACGTCGGCCCGACGCCGACGAGGACGATCACGGCTCCGAGGCCAATCCCGAATCGAAGTGTGTATCCCCCCATTGCTCTCTCCGTGCTGTAGGCCATGCCGGAGCGGAAGATGACCGACGCCACGCGGCGTGGCATTGACCGCGATCAAGACGGGGCGATATCGGGCCCCAGCGATCGCACTTTGACGAGATCCGTGTCCGCACAGCACCCGGCCTCGAGTTGGAGCGTGGCGTGGTCGATGCCGAAGCTGGATGCCAGCACCGCTTCCACCGCAGCCCGCAGGCCATGGGTCTCACTGACGAGCATGTCCGTGATTTCGAGATGGGCGTCAAGATGCACATCGGACTCACCGACGCTCCAGACGTGCACGTGATGGATGTTCACCACGCCATGCACCGCATGGACGGCACGCTGCAGGGCAAGCAGATCGAGATCGGGTGGCGTCCCCTCCATCAACACGTGGACCGCCTGGCGAAGCACGCGAACGCTTCCCGCCACGGCGTATCCGGCAATGGCGATGGATAGCACGGGATCCACCCAGTCGGCTTGCCACCAGACGATGGCGATTCCGCCGCCAACCACGGCGACTGACGCGCCGACGTCGGCCACGAGGTGGAGGTAGGATGACCGGACGTTGAGGCTCGTGCGCGCGTCACGATGCAGGAGGAGCGTGCCGGCCACATTGGCGACCACCCCGAACAGGCCAACGCCGATCATCAATCCACCGTGTACGGCCACCGGGTGCATGAGTCTGGCGACCGCCGCCATGAAGAGCGCCACGGACAGACCGATCAAGGCCGCGGCGTTCACGACCGCCGCGAGGGTCTCGGCGCGCCTGAATCCGAACGTGTGCCGCGCGGAATTCCGCCGTCCGGCGAGGCGCTGTGCTACCAGCGTCAGGAGCAGCGAGCCGCTGTCGCCGGCGTTGTGCAGCGCGTCGGACACGAGCGACAACGCGCCCGAGAGCAGTCCGCCCACGGCCTCCACCGCCGCGATCCCGAAGTTGAGGGCGACGGCCAGCAGCAACCGCCGCTGCGATGCGCGCCTCGATGCGTCATGCGAATGTGTCATCGGCATTGATCGTCATGGTGAGAGGGCCCGCGCCCGGGGCGTCCATCGGCCCGACGCCTCACAGCACTTCCGCGACCAATTTGACGGCGATGGCGAGCAGCGTCAGCGCGTAGATCTTCTTGATGAGGCGCGGGGGCATGCGGGTGGACATCGCGATGGCGCCCGTCTGTGAGCCGATCAGGACGGCGATCACGACGATCACCGTCGGCACCAACGCGAAGTGTCCTTCGGCCACGTGTCCGAGGTAGCCGGAGAACGAGGAGAAGGTGACGACGAAGGCGGTCGTCGCAGCCGCTTCTTTCGTGCGGTAGCCCATCCACATCAGAATCGGCGCGATGATGAAACCGCCGCCCAGTCCCAGCATCCCCCCGATGAACCCGGCGAATCCGCCCACGAAGCCCCCGATCACCCACCGTCGGCGGAGCGACATCTGCTCCGTGGGCTCCGGCTGCCGTGCGACGATCAACGTGCGCAGCGCCGCCACGACGACGCCGCCGGCGAAGCATGCCAGGAGCAGGCGAACCGGCACGTATCGCGTCGAGAGCGCGCCGAGCGGCGCCATGACCAATGCGGCCGCCGCCATCGCCGACCCGCCTTTCCAGTCCACGAGCCGTTGCCGCGCGTATGGGATGAGCGCCAGCAGGGTGTTCAATCCGTTGAGCAGCAGGCCGAGCGGGATCGCGACTTCCCGAACGGGAAATCCCGCCCACTTGAGCACGGGCACGTACACCATCCCACCTCCCAGGCCGAGCATGGCGAAGAGGAAGGACGCAGCCAGCACGATGGCGAAGATGGTACCGTAGAGCATGAGGCCGATGTCGCGGAAGGCGCCGGTGGCCGATGGGGCCGCCGACGCGCCGGTTCACGTGCCTGCCAGCAGCGCGTCCTGGCACGGGATGCAGACCGTCTTCCCGTTCAAGACCCGGGCGTAGCGCTCCACCACCATCTCCCCACAGCGATCGCACACGACGGAGGCGAAGCTCTCCTCGCCTCCCGTGGCCGTGAATGGGAACACGTCACTCACCGAGAACAGGGCGTCTTCCGGCGCGCTCAACACCTTCTCGATCAGCGGCATGACGACGTCGTCCGGCACCTTGGAGGGCGGCACGCCCTTCAAGCGGTAGTCCTGGAAGAACGGCGTCTGCTTGGTCTGCATCTGGGCATCGGCGCGGGGCACGACGCGCACGGCGCGACCGGTCGTGCGATCCACGAGCGTCAGGCCGAACTTCCCGTATCCCAGCTGGCGAATGTTGCCCTTGCCGAACGTGCACCCCGTGACCACCTGAACCCCATCGCCGAAGCAGTGCGAGCAGTGATCCTCGCCGAGCTCGACCAGGGCGAGCAGCGTCTTGTCCGCCGACCGTGCCACCCCCAGTCGGTTCATGGCCAGCGCGCCTGCCCGCAAGCCCAGCGGCATGGCCGGGCACTTGTGGCCGTGCAGTTGGAGCCCGGCCGTCAGGAACTCTCGTGCGTCCACCATTGTGATCTCCCCTTTGCGTGTCGTCGCTGCACATCCGGAAGCGTCCGGAGACACCGGGACGATACGCGCAGCGCGGAGAGCGGCGCATTGACGGCGATCAAGAGCGTCGGGCGCGGCCGGAACGCGATCCGCGCTCCGCTGCTACGGTCAGCGCAACGGCGTGCGGGCGGCCCGTTCGAGCCCGGCCAGGTCGCACAACTCGAACTGCCCCGGTCGCACGCGGCGGATGAGTCCTTGCGCGGCCAGATCCGTGATGGCGCGCGAGAAGGTCTCGGGCGCCATGCCGAGCGCGTCCGCGAATTCGTGAGCGCTCATGGGCAGCGGGAGTTGCTGGCGGTCGCCCGCGGGCCCCTCGTCGGACAGCAACCCCAGCAGGGCCGCGGCCACACGGCTCTGCGCGCCCGGTGTGGAGACGGACTGGATCACGTCGAAGGCGTCGCGCAGTCGCTGCCCGAGCACGGTGACCAACTGCACCGCGAGCGCTGGCTCGGCCACCAGCACGCGCTGGAAGACGGCGCGCGGCATGACTTCCGCTTCCACGGGCTCCATGGCCTGCGCGTAGGCGGGGTAGGCGCCGCCATCGAGAAACGGAAGGAAGCCGAACACGTCGCCCGGTCCGAACAGGAACAACGTCACCGAGCGCCCATTGGGGAGGAGGCGGTAGATCTTCACGCGACCCACACGCAACGCCACCAGGAGGCCGGTGGTTTCTCCTTCGCGCCAGAGCAGTTCGCCGCGCACGAATCGCCGCGTGTGCATGTGCGCGGCGAGCAACTGGTGGAGTTGCGCCGCGAAATCCGGTTCCGATCGCTCGATCGGCCCGCGCGCCGCATCAGCGTCCATCGTGCGCTGCGGCGGCGCGAGGCGCACGTGGCCGGGGGGTTGGCATGGCGAGCGTCATAGCGGAAGACTCGGCAGGGGTTCGACGCGCAGGGCCTTCCCGCGGGCTTGGGCTTGAGCGCGCTCCTCTATAACCTGCTATTGCGAAAATGATGGGTCAACGCCCATTTCACTCTTTCACGGGGCATCGCAATATGACACGCGCACTCTCATCGGAGAGGTCGGCCACAGCTATTTCGGAAATCGTCCGTGCGGCGCGCACCGTGCTGGAACCGCGGATGGACGAATGCCCGGCGGTCGCCGGCGCGGAACGGACCGAATGACGAGCCCACGCCCTCCGCTCGAATACACCGTCACGGCCGAGCGAGTCGACGCGCACGGCAGCGTGGCGCGCTGCAAGTCCGCGGGCGTAACGCTCGACACCGACCTCGCAGGGCGCGCCGACGCGTTCAATCCGGCGGAGTTGCTGCTCGCGGCGCTCTCGGCCTGCATGATCAAGGGCATCGAGCGGGTCACGCCGATGCTCCGGTTTCAACTGCGGGGGGTGGCGGTGCGGGTGCACGCCGTACGCCGGGACGTGCCGCCGAAGCTGGAACGCATCGATTACGACATCCAGGTGGACACCGACGAGTCCGATGCGCGGTTGGCCCTGTTGCACGAGAACGTGAAGAAGTTCGGCACGGTGTTCAACACGGTCGCGCCGGGTACGGAACTGCGAGGCGTGCTTCGCCGCGCGCGTCCCCAAGGCGTGGACGGTGGCGGCGCGATCTGATTCGCGCGTATGACCATCGACATTGGCGCGTGTGATCTGTCGCGTCGCGTGGCGCGATGCAGGCGCATGTTTGGCGATTGAGACCAAATAGCCACATTTCCGCCACAACGTCCGCGCCGACAGACATCGGGCTTGGCACCCAACATGCGCATCAACAACGTGTTACCATGCCAATGCGCGACGACGACGGCACCCGCTTTCAAGCCCGGTGCAATAGCCGTTCTGCCAGCCCTCCCAACGGGCTCCGATCTGATGAGAGGGCCATCGAGCGGTCGAGCAGCGCTCACTTCCCGAGCGCCGAGCGCCGGCGGCGTCCTCAGGGCTGTTCCGCCCCCGTATCCACGACCACTGGCTCGAGGCTCCTGGCCACGGCGGCCGTGAGATCCTCCGGAGTGAACGGCTTGGAGAGAAAGCCCACGTTCGCCATCCGATCCAGTTGCGTCGCGACGTTGCCCATCTGGTATCCGCTCATGCAGAGCACCTTGAGGTCCGGGCGGACGTCGCGCAGGCGCTGCGCCAGATCGACGCCGCTCATCCCGTCCGGCATCATCAGATCGGTGACCAGAAGATCCACGTCGCCCGCGTGTGCCTCCCAGGCCACGAGCGCGCCGGCTCCCGCGCGCGCCTCGAGCACCCGGTACCCCGCGCGCTCGAGAACTCTCCGCGCCAGCGCGCGCACCGGCGCCTCGTCTTCCACGAGCAGGATCGTCGCCGTCCGCGGAAGTGTGCTCGTCGTCTCGGACGAGGAAGCCTCCGGTGCGACCGGCATCGTCACGCGCGGGAAGTAGAGCCGGAACGTCGTGCCGCGCCCAGGCTCCGATCGTACTTCCACCCACCCGTCGTGCAGCCGGACGATGTCTCGCACGTTGACGAGCCCGAGGCCGGTGCCATGGGCGGCGGTCTTGGTGGTGAAGAAAGGCTCGAAAATATGGGGAAAGTTCTCCGTCGAGATCCCGGTGCCGGTGTCGCTGACCGAGAGACAGACGAAGTCGCCGGCCCGCGCGTCCGGCGCGTGCGGGACCGAGTGATCGTCGATCGTGACCCCGGCGGTCTCTATCAGCAGGCGGCCGCCCTCGGGCATCGCATCGCGCGCGTTCGCGGCCAGGTTCAGGATGGCTTGTTCCAGAAGGCTGGTGTCGGCTGAGGCGAACGCCGCGCCTTGCTCCACGGCGAGCTGGACCAGGACGTCTTCCGCCGTGACGCGCTGCAACATCTCGGCCATGCTCCGCGCGATCACATTCAGGTCCACCGGCCGGCGGCGCGGCAGCTGGCGATCGCCGAACACCAGCAGCTGCCGGGCAAGGGTGCCCGCTCGGTCGGCGGCCTGACGGATGTGCTGCGCCGAGTCCGCGAACTCGCTCTCGGCGTGGATGGCGCTTCCCATCAACGACGCGTGGCCCTGAATGACGGTCAGGATGTTGTTGAGGTCGTGCGCGATGCCGCCGGCGAGCTGGGCCACCGCCTCCATCTTCTGTGCCTGCCGGAGCTGCCCTTCAAGCCGGCGACGGGCACTCACATCCTGGAGCGCCCCATAGATCCGCACGGGCTTCCCATCTTCGAGTTGGACCGTGCCCACCGTGCGCACCGCCACGCGTCGGCCGCCGGCGGTGTCGATCTCCAGATCCAAATCCCACCCGGTGCCGTCGCGTGTCGCCCGTGCGATCGCCGAAGTCATGCGAGGCCGGCATTCCTCGGTGCAGAAGGCCAGTGCCGTCTCCACCGTGGGCGTGTAGTCCGCGGGCGTGGTCTCGTGGAGCCGATAGATCGCGTCGGTCCAGAAGAGCGCGCCCGTCGTCAGATCCAATTCCCAGCCGCCGGTCTGCGCCGCAGCCTGTATGGCGTCGAGCAGGCGCGTGTTGCGGGCCAGCGCCGCCGCCTTGTTCCGCGCTTGCGTGTCGCGCGGATGCGGGATTGGCTTGACGTGGCGGGATCGGCTCATCGGCGTCTTGTCTGGTGTGGAGGGGCGGCCGCGGACCCGGAGGTGTGAGGCCGGCGCGTGGACGCGTGGCCTCGCGGTGGGGCCGACGGTGATCGGTAGCGACAACTGCGGCAGGGCGTCATCAGGAAATCCCTTACGGCGCGCTCGAACGCATGCGGGTGATTCATGTCGGCGCCGACGTCGGCGCGCTCCGAATCACGCGCTGAACCGCGTCGAGCAGCGTCTTCACCTGAATCGGCTTGGCCAGGAACGTGACCGCCAAACCGGGCGATCCCTGCCATTCGATCGCGCTCTGCACGTACCCCGACATATAGATGACTTTGATGTCGGCACTGATCTTGGCAATCTGGTCGATCATTCTCATGCCGCTCATTTCCGGCATGATCACGTCGGTCAGAATGATGTCGGGTCGTTCGGCATCGGCCACATCCGCGAACCGTCGTATGGCTTCGCGAGGATCGCCGGTGTCCCAGAGGTCGTGGCCGTCCCGGATGAGGATGCGCTTGACCACGCTGCGCACCGCGGCATCGTCATCCACGATCCAGATCCGGCCCACGATCGGCTGCTCGGGCGGGGGCTCCTCCGGCAGTGCACTGGCCGCAACGACGCCGCCAGGAATCTGGGCGATGAGGGGGTGCTCGTACCGGGGCGCCGTGCACACCATGTCACGGCCGCTTTCCTTGGCCTGATAGAGGGCCCGATCTGCTTCACCGAGGAGCAGTTCGTACGATCCCAGGCCCCTATAGTATTCCGCGACACCGGCGCTGACGGTCTGGGCGCCCCACGGGAGCGGCGACTCGCGCATCTGGTCGAGCACGCGCTGCGCAAACAGAACGGCGGAGTCGGCATCGGTGTCGCGCAGCAATGCGACGAACTCCTCGCCGCCGAAGCGCGCGGACAGATTTTCCAGACGGGTGTTCGTGCGAAGGACGTTGGCGAAGGCCTTGAGCGCCATGTCGCCCGCGGCGTGTCCGTGACGGTCGTTGACCTGCTTGAACCGGTCCAGGTCGAAGATCACGACCGCGAGGCCACGGCCGCGCTCAGCCGCCGCGAACTCGCGCTGCAGGGCATCCTCGAGGTGGCGCCGGTTGGGGAGTTCGGTGAGCTGGTCGATCCGCGCCAGGTCTTCCGCAGCGCGGCGTTCGCGCCGGAGTGCCTCGGCGAGCGTGGCGATGCCGAGCGACACGGCCAGATAGATCGCGACGATCGCCATGAGCAGCGTCCAGTTCGGGTCGGCGACTTGATACGCGACGACGACGATCTGGGTCGCCGTGATGACGGCCATGCCACCGGCCAGCGCGAGCGCCACGCCCTGCAGGCCGCGGTAGTACGAAAGAAGGAACGCTGGGATCAGCGCCGTCAACCAGATGAGCATCCCGAGCCCATTGCTCGTCCAGTCCGGGAGCCAGAAGACGGTGGCGACCGGAATGGCGAGCGCGGCAAGCGACATCGCGAGCGCCCGGGGCGGGACTTGCTGCTTCCGGGATGAGGCGGTCATCGCGCGCACCCGCGAGGATCGCCGGCGTGCGCGTGGCGGCGACGCCTGCGCTCGGTGCGACCTGCCGCGCTCGCGATCATTACCTTGGCCTTCGGTCATGGATCATGGTGCCGAGGCGGCACCACGCAGCCGCCAACCACGACGACGGCTGCGCCCAAACGAACACTCACACACCCGGCCACGGGCGGCAAGTGGGGACGAACATTGTGATTCCATAATGCGCCATCGGCGCTGGGCGCCGGCGTGCCCGGATGCCCGGCGGCGCCGGCGCGCGACGTGGGTCGATCGCTGATGGCGATTGATGCCCCATGCGTTTCGATGGAGCGGCAGGCCCACACCGCGCCGAATCCGTGTACGCTTCAGATACATCGACAGTGTTTGCCACAGTCGCCGGATGGTGATGCCAGGAACGCCGGGAACCCGATGAAAGAGGTGACGAAGACCAAAGCGCAGCTCGTCGCGGAAGTGACGCGCCTCGGGACGCATGCCGCGGAACACGAAACGGCCGCGAATCGAGAGCGTGGACTGCGCGAGTCCCTGCAGGCGTCCGAAACCAGATATCGGCGCCTGTTCGAAGCCGCTCAGGATGGGATCCTGATTCTCGATGCCGGGAGCGGGGAAATCGTCGCGGTCAATCCGTTCCTGGCCAACCTGCTCGGTTATCCGC
>DATLTC010000045.1 GCA_035533755.1 Gemmatimonadaceae bacterium | reverse complement strand
CAAGCACCAAGGCTCCGCAAGGTTACCCCAAGATTACCCCAAGCAGACCGTCGGCCGGCGGCCCGAGGACGCTCGCAGCGACGCGGTTAGCACCGGCTGCCGGTCCGCCTGGCGGATCGTCCTGGTGCCATTTCCCCTCTGAAGGATGCTGAAATTCGCACACGTTGCATCGGGTCGTACGGCTGGCGATCTTTGGGTCGGGAGGGCTGGCAGAATCAGGCTATTGCACCGGTCTTGAAAACCGGCGCCGCGAAAGCGGCTTACAGGTTCGAATCCTGTGCCCTCCGTTGCATTCCCGGCGGCGTCCTCGCGGACGCTGCATCCACTCTCCCTGCTCCGAAGGATCGCCGCCGCGATGACCTCGGTCGTTGCGCGACTCGTCGCGCCCACCCTCGCCCTGGCCTTCGCGCTCGGCGCCGCCACCACCGTCGCCCGCGCCCAGGACGTTCCCGACACGTCCACCACGCCGGACAGCTCCACCGCCCGCGTGTTCGTGGACCACTGTCCTTGCCGTCTGGACTACGTGCGGGAGGAGATCCCGTACGTGGACTACGTGCGCGACCGCGACGAATCCGACGTTCACGTGCTGTTCACCGACCACCAGACCGGCAGCGGAGGCCGCTCGTACACCATCGAGTTCATCGGCCACCGGCGGTTCGCTGGCCTCGTGGACACGATGCAGCTGGCCACCCCGCAGGGCGCCACGGCCGACGACGTGCGACGGACGCTCGTTCGCTACCTCAAGCTGGGCCTGGTGCCGTACGTCGACCGCACCCGCGCCGTGAGCCAGCTCGATCTGGCCTACGCCGCGCCCCCGGCTGGCGAGACCGAGGCCACGCCGGCCTCGGCGGACCCGTGGAACTTCTGGGTGTTCCGCACCAACGTGAGCAGCTCCGCCAGCGGCGAGCAGTCGTCCAAGCAGCTCGCCAGCTACGGTTCGTTCGTGGCCGACCGCACCACGGACAACTGGCACCTGCGTCTGTTCACCCACGGCTCGTATAGCGAAGGCCACTACACGTTCAGCGACGGCAGCAAGCTCACAAGTTATGTGAACTCATATGACGCGTCGGGGCTGGTGGTGAAGAGCGAGGGCCCGCACTTCTCGCTGGGCCTGATCGGGTCGCTGCACTCGTCCTCCGTCCAGAATCAGCAACTGGCGCTGCGCCTGGCGCCGGCCGCCGAGTACAGCCTGTTCCCGTACAGCCAGTTCCAGCAGCGGCAGCTCACGGCCACGTACACCCTCGGCGTGACCAACGTGCGGTACGACTCGACCACGATCTACGGCAAGATGGCCGAGACGCTGTTGGACCAATCGCTGCTCGTGAGCTACGACCTCACGCAGCCCTGGGGCTCGTTCAACCTGTCGGTGGCCGGGGACCAGTACCTGCAGGACCTTTCCAAGTACTCGGTGACGGGATCCACCAACGGGAACTTCCGCCTGTTCCGCGGCTTCTCGCTCTACGTCGCAGCCAATGCCTCGCGCGTGAAGAACCAGCTGTACCTGCCGCGCGGCGCCGCCACGGACGAACAGGTGCTGCTCAACCTGCGGCAGCTGGCCACGAGCTACCGGTACTCCGGCCGCCTGGGGCTCAGCTACACCTTCGGGTCGATCTTCAACAACATCGTGAACCCGCGCCTGGGCCACTGAGCCGCGAACTCGCCGCCCGTCGGCCGGATTCATCTGCGCCGGACTTCCTTCACCCAATCTTCGCATGCGCGCGCAGAACATCCTCCAGACCATCGGCAACACCCCGCACGTCCGCATCAACCGCCTGTTCGGCCCCGACCACGAGGTGTGGCTCAAGCTCGAACGCGCCAATCCCGGCGGCAGCATCAAGGACCGCATCGGCGTGGCGATGATCGAGGACGCCGAGCGCAGCGGCAAGCTCGCCAAGGGCGCCGTGATCATCGAGCCCACGTCGGGCAACACCGGCATCGGGCTGGCGCTGGCGGCCGCGGTGAAGGGCTACAAGCTCATCCTCGTGATGCCGGAGTCCATGTCCATCGAACGCCGGCGCATCCTGGCCGCGCTGGGCGCCACGTTCGACCTCACGCCGCGCGAACTGGGCATGCGCGGCGCCATCGCGCGCGCCGAGGAGCTGATCGCCAAGACCCCGAATGCGTGGATGCCGCAGCAGTTCGACAACCCCGCCAACGCCGAGATCCACCGCCAGACCACGGCCCGAGAGATCCTGGCCGATTTTCCCGAGGGGCTGGACGTGTTGATCACCGGCGTGGGCACCGGGGGGCACATCACGGGCGTGAGCGAGGTGCTCAAGCACCGGTTTCCCAAGCTGAAGACGTTCGCCGTGGAACCGGAGAAGTCGGCGGTGCTCTCGGGGGGCGCGCCGGGCCCGCACAAGCTGCAGGGCATCGGCGCCGGGTTCGTGCCCGGCGTGCTCAACGTCGCCGCCATCGACGGCACCATCCAGGTAAGCGAAGAGGAAGGGTTCGAGTACGCCCGCCGGGCGGCGCGCGAGGAGGGAATCTTCGTCGGCCCGTCGTCGGGCGCCTCGCTGGCCGCCGTGGCCAGGAAGCTGCCCGAGCTACCCGCCGGCAGCCGCGTGCTCACCTTCTGCTACGACACGGGCGAGCGGTACCTCTCGGTGGACGGGCTCTTTCCGTCGGGTTGAACCCCGACGCCCCGACGTCTAGATTCCGCCTCTCGCAGCAACGGAGACGTGGCCGAGAGGCTGAAGGCGGCGGTTTGCTAAACCGTTATAGGGCCTTAAAGCTCTATCGAGGGTTCGAATCCCTCCGTCTCCGTGTACTCCCCGTCGGGATCGTCTCCAGGGCGGGGGAAGAAGCCCCGACCGGGGGTAACACAGACCGACCGGTAGGACGGTAGGACGGTAGGATGGTAGGACGGTATCACCGTCGCGCCGTCACGCCGTCCTACTTCATTTACTGTCTTCCGTCCTACGCCCCTACGCCCCTACCGTCCTACATTACCCCTCATGACCGCCCCCCGCCTCCGCTTCGCCCCGTCTCCCACCGGCTATCTCCACGTGGGCGGAGCGCGCACGGCGCTGTTCAACTGGCTGTACGCCAAGAAGTACGGCGGCCAGTTCCTGCTGCGCATCGAGGACACCGACAAGGCGCGGAGCACGGACGAGAGCACGCGCGCCATCTTCGACGGGCTGGAGTGGCTGGGCCTGCTGTGGGACGAGGAGGTGGTGTACCAGGGCGCCAACCTGCCCCGCCACCAGGCCGACGCCAACCGCATGCTCCACGCGGGGCACGCCTACCGCTGCTTCTGCACCCGCGAGGAGCTGGAGGCGCGCCGCGCCGAGGCCCACGCGAGCAAGGACGCGTTCAAGTACGACCGCCGCTGCGCCGGCCTGCCGCGTGAGGAGATCGACCGTCGCGTGGCGGCGGGCATGCCGTTCGTCATCCGCTTCCTGGTGCCCGACGGCACCACGAGTTGGGACGACCTGGTGCACGAGACGATCAGCTTCCCGAACAAGGACGTGGAGGACTTCGTGATCCTCCGCTCCGACGGCACGCCGATCTACAACCTGGCCGTGGTGTCGGACGACATCGCCATGGGCATCACGGTGGTGATGCGCGGCGACGACCACATCTCGAACACGCCCAAGCAGATCATGCTCTACCGCGCGCTGGGCGCCGAACTGCCCACGTTCGCGCACCTGCCCATGATCCACGGGCTGGACGGCAAGAAGCTGAGCAAGCGCCACGGCGCCACCGCGGTGGCCGACTACCAGCACATGGGCATCCTGCCCCAGGCGATGCTCAACTTCCTGGCCCTGCTGGGCTGGTCACCCGGCAACGACATCGAGGTGATGACGGTGCCGCAGATGATCGACCTGTTCAGCGCCGACTCGCTGCTCAAGAAGGCGTCGGTATTCGACACCGCCAAGCTGGAGTGGATGAACGGGCAGCACCTGAGCCTGCTGTCGAGCGCTGAGATCGAGCCGCGCATCACGCCGGCCATCGTGAAGGCGGGGCTGGCCACGGCCGACGAGCTGGCAGCCAAGCGCGACTGGTACCTGTCGCTGCTGGACCAGATCAAGACGCGGTCGCGCACGATCGACGACATCGTGCGGCAGGCGGCGCCGTATCTCACGGACGACATCGCCTACGACCCGGCGGCGGAGGCCAAGGTATGGAAAGACCGCCCCGCCGCGCTGGAACTGCTCGGCGCGACGCGCGACGCCCTGGTGGCGCTGGCGGCGTGGGAGCCCGCACCGATGGAAGAGGCGCTGCGCGCCTTGGCCGAGGCCAAGGGGCTGGCCGGCGGGAAGATTTTCCAGCCGCTGCGCCTGGCGCTCACCGGCCTCTCGGTAAGCCCGGGCATCTTCGACGTGCTGGTTCTGCTGGGCCGCGAGCGGTCGCTGGCCCGGATCGACGCCGCCATCCGTCACGTGGCCGGCTGATCGAGCGACGGGTCGGGCGAAACCCGACCGATTGAAGGGGAAAACATCTGTTGACCGCTTCGTGAGATTCAGGGTACATTCGTTCACGAACGCGGAGAGCGCCAACGCTGCCTCCAGCGATGGGCGCGACCGCCGCGGACGGGCCCCATGACAGAGCCACTCACGCAGTTGGAACGGCGGGTCTATCAGTTTCTGATCGACTTTCTCGCCGAGAATACGTACCAGCCGAGCATTCGCGAGATCGCGAAGAAGTTCCGCATCAAGTCCACCAAGACGGTGTCGGACCTGCTGCACTCGCTGGAGAGCAAGGGCTACATCCAGCGCGACGAATCGCGATCGCGAGGCGTGCACATCTTCGGCTTCGCGGCGGCGGGCTCCACGCAGCCGGTGCCGTGCGTGCCCGTGGCCGCAGCCACCGACGGCGCCCCCGTCAAGGCCGAGCGCTACATCACGATGGACCGCCGCTTCCTGCCAAGCGACGACGTGATGTACCTGCGCACCACGGACGACGCGATGAGCGGTCGCGGCATCCTGGCCAACGACTACGTGATGGTGTCACCCTCGGCGCGCGCCAAGGATGGCGACCTGGTGGCGGCGCGGGTGGCGGGCCAGGCCAAGGTCCGCACGCTCACCCATCGCGGGGCGACGATCGTGCTCGAGGCCACCACGGCGGCCGAGCGCCCGATTGAGGTGGGTCCGAGTGACGACTTCGCGATCCTCGGCGTGGTGTGCGGGGTGTTCCGGCCGTATGTGGAGAAGGAGCCCGAGCCACCAGCGCTCGAGAGCGAGAACGGCGCGGCGTAGATCGCGTGGAGTTCGCCCGGAGATCGCGACCGTTCCGGATTGTCGCGCGCGATGGGCATCAGGATCGCAGGGTTGCTGACAGGATGCTCCGGATTGGACGGATGCTCCGGATGAAAAGCAGGGGGGCTTTGAGGGGAGATGCGTGCCGCTGGCGCACAGATCTCCCCTCAAGCCCCCCTGGTCAGTTCGATCCGGAGCATCCGTCCCACCCGGAGCATCCTGTCGCAATTCTGGGTTCTGGATGTTGCCCGCCCGGCGCGCAACTCGCGATGAACGGCGAGCGGTGAACGCGCTCAGTGCGACGACGAGTCGGCCTTCTCCCGCGCCTTCTCGTGCTCCTCGTGGATCTTCTCGTTGCGCTCCCGGATGCGCTTGACCGCGGCGCGGAATTCGTCCTCCGTGATCGACAGACGGCCCTGGAACAGCACGTCGGCGCGGAGCTGATCCGTGTAGCGCGAATTCAGCGTGGGGTTGGCCTGGATCTTGAGCGGCAGCAGCGCGAACAGCGCGTTGGGGATCATGAACTTGCCCAACTGGATGCCCTGCTGATCCCAGCCGTACTTCTTGCCGTCCTTGGTGGTCACCGTCCAGTCGCCCGGCTTGCGCTGGTGCCCCGCGGCCTCGGCTGAATCGAGCATCACGCCGTACAGTTCGTTGACGATGCTGTCGATCTTCTCGGCCGGCGTCTTGACCGGCGCCTCGAAGTATGGCGCCGACACGCGGATCCGCTTGTCGGGCAGCGCCGGGATCACGCCCGTGGCCACCCCCGCCCCGCCGGTGACGCCCAATCCGTTCCCGGTGCCGCCCGCCGCTTCAGCCGGCGCTTGGGCCTTGGGCAGCGGCGGGACGACCGTGGTGGGGATGGTGGTGGGCGCGATCAGCGGCGCCGGCGCTCCGCCCCTGGGCGCGGGCTTGCTGGCGCGCGTGGTGGGCGCCGAGGACGACGCCGGCGGCGGCGGCGACACGCGGACGAAGTGGATGTCCTCGGGCGTGATGTGCCGCTCCGAGGAGAAGCCGCCGAGCAGGATGCCGAGCGGATAGCGGAAGATCATCTGCGCCATCACCAGCACGATGACCACGTGGATGGCGACCGAAGCGACCAGCGAGCCCGTGGAGCGCGGGCGCTTGGGCAGGAGGTTCACGCCACACCAGCCGTGAGCGACTGCAACACGCGTCCGGCGCGGCGGGCCGCTTCGGCCAGGCGTTGGGGCGACGTGATGAACGAGATGCGAAAGAACCCTTCACCGCCCTCGCCGAAACCCGAGCCCGGCAGCACGATCACGCCCTCGTCTTCCATGAGACGCTCGGCAAACTGCGCGCTCGGCAGGCCCTCGGGCAGCGGAATCCAGAGGTACATCGTGGCCCGCGGCGTCTCGCAGGTGAAGCCGGCGTCACGGAACGCGCGCACGGCCGCATCGCGCCGCTCCTTGAACACGGCCACGTTGCGCGGCACGAAGTCGTCGTAGCTCTCGATGGCCGCCACGGCGGCGGCCTGCACCGCCATGAACCCGCCCGTGTCCACGAACGTCTTGACCTTGGCCAGCACGGACGCGATCTCCGGCTTGGCTACCGCCCACCCGCAGCGCCATCCCGTCATGTTGTACGTCTTGGACATCGAATGGAATTCGATGGCCACGTCGCGCGCGCCGTCGATCTCGAAGATGCTGGGCGGCACGTAGCCGTCGAACGCCAGCTCGGAGTAGGCGTTGTCGTACACCAGCAGGAGATCGAGTTCGCGGCAGCGGCGCACCGTGCGCTCGAGGTAGTCGCGCGGCGCGATGGCGCCGGTGGGGTTGTTGGGGTAGTTGAGGTACACGATGCGGGCGCGGCGCAGCACGTCGGCCGGCACGTCGTCCAGATCCACCAGGAAGTTGGTGCGCGGGGTGAGCGCGTACCGGTACGGCACGCCGCCGGCCAGCCGCGTGCCGCCGGCGTACGAGTTGTAGCCCGGCTCGGGGACGATCGTGGTCTGCCCCGGATCCACGTACGCCATGGCAAGGTGGGAGATGCCCTCCTTGCTGCCGATGAGCGGCACGATCTCGGTGAGCGGATCGAACTGCAAACCGAAGCGCTTGGCCATCCACGTGGTGACCGCCTCGCGGAAGTCCATGAGCCCCACGCCGAACGCGTAGCGGTTCATGGAGGGGATGGCCGCGGCTTCGGCCAGGCGGGCGAGTGCGGCGGGCGGCGGCATGAGGTCGGCGTCGCCGGGTCCGAGGTCGATCACATCCACGCCCTGCGCGAGCAGTTCGCGCTTGCGCTGAGGTACGCGCGCCAGCACGTACTCGGGGAGTGTGACCAGACGGTCGGCGAGCTTTGGCACTAGCGATCCTTGTTCACAGGGTTGCGGATCCGGCTGAAGCCCGGCACTTCCACTTCTACCTCGTCACCGGGGGCAAGGGTCCCGACGCCCGACGGCGTGCCGGTGAGCACCAGATCGCCGGGTTCGAGCGTCATCACCCGTGAGATATACGCCAGCAGGACCGGAATCGTGAATACCATGTCGCTGGCCGACGCGCGCTGGCGTTCCTGGCCGTTGACGCGGGTGACCACCGAGAGGGCAGACAGGTCGGCCGGCGGCGCGGCGACGGGGCCCACGGGACAGAAGGTGTCGAACCCCTTGGCGCGGGTCCACTGCGAGTCGGACCGCTGGAGGTCGCGCGCCGTCACGTCGTTCACCGCCAGGACGCCCGAGACGGCGGCCGCGGCGTCTGCCTCGGTGGCGTGGCGCAGCCGTTTGCCCAGGACGACGCCGATCTCCCCCTCGTACTCCACCTGGGTCGAAATCGATGGGAGGACGATGGATTCACCCGCGGCGATGAGGCTGGACGGCGGTTTGAAGAAGATGAGGGGTTCCTGGGGAACCGCGTTCCCCATCTCCTTGGCGTGTTCGGCGTAGTTGCGCCCCACACACACGATCTTGGACGGGCGGGCGATGGGGAGCGAGGCGTTGGAGGGCATGCCGGGAAATCTACTGGCGATCGCGGGGGGCGGCCATTCGCGGGCATTCGGCGGCGCCGGCGGC
>DATLTC010000044.1 GCA_035533755.1 Gemmatimonadaceae bacterium | reverse complement strand
ACGACGGCAGCGAGTCGTACCACTCCATGGAACTGGTGCGCCTGGCCTTCCCTCGCCGCATGTACACGCAAAGCCACTTCGACTACGCCGCCGAGGCCATATGTGAATTGAAATCCCGGGCGCACGAGGTGCGCGGCGTGAAGATGGTCAAGCAGGCCAGGTACCTGCGCCATTTCACCGCGGAGTTCGAGACGGCGTGAATCCGCGGGACTAGTCCGATCGAGCGATACGGTTGGGGGCCGCCTGGGGTTACGCTCAGAGAGCGCCCCCCGCCGTGCCCCTCGCCCCCAAGGACCCTACATGAAGCCCAGGATTTCCCGCGGGGCCGTCACCAAGATGCCCACCGGCATCGAGGGGTTCGACGAGATCACCCACGGCGGGCTGCCCCGTGGGCGAACCACGCTGCTGCTGGGCGGTCCGGGCTGCGGCAAGACGGTCTTTGCCCTGCAGGCGCTGGTCAACGGCGCGCGCCAGGCCAAGGAAGCGGGCATCTTCGTGGCCTTCGAGGAGAGCAGCCGCCAGATCGTCGCCAACGCGGCCACCTTCGGGTGGGATCTGCCCGCGCTCGTGAAGAAGAAGCTCTTCTTCCTCGACGCCCGGCTCTCGCCCGAAGTGGTGAAAGGGGGAGCGTTCGACCTCGTCGGACTGCTTCAGGCCCTCGAGGAGAAGGCCAAGGAGATCCACGCCACGCGCATCGTGTTCGACGGCTTCGACGTGCTCCTCAGCCTCCTCGACGACCCGGCCATGGAGCGCCGCGAGATCTATCGGGTGCGCGATTGGCTCGCCCGCACCGGGCTCACCGGCATCATCACGCAGAAGTCCGGCGGCGTCGAAGCCGACCAGCGCTACGCCTTCCTGCAGTTCATGGTCGATTGCGTGATCGTGCTCCGTATCCAGGTCGTGGACGGCTCGGCCTTTCGCAGCCTTCGGGTGATGAAGTTCCGCGGATCCGGCTTCCTGGGCGACGAATTCTCGATCACCCTCGGCGCCGACGCCCTGCAGCTCGCCACGCGCGGCCCCGTGGAGCTCACCTACAGAGTCACCAACGAACGGATATCATCGGGACTCCCGCGCCTGGACCAGATGCTGCGCGGCGGCTACTTCCGGGGCAGCAACGTCCTCATCTCGGGCGCGCCGGGCACCGCCAAGTCCACGTTGGCCGGGCTCTTCGCGGCGGCCGCATGCGCCCGCGGCGAACGCACGATGTTCGTGAGCTTCGACGAAGGCTCCGCCCAGATCGTGCGCAACCTCCGGTCGGTGGGCATCGACCTGGCCCCGTACGTGACGTCGGGCCTCCTCACCATGCATTCGGCGCGAACCCGCGGCCCCAACGTCGAGGACCAGTTCGGCCAACTGAAAGCGCTGGCGATCGAGCACCAACCGCGCTGCCTCGTGATCGATCCCCTGTCCGCGTTGTCCACCAAACTCGCGCACGTGGCGTCCGCCGATGCCGCGCAGCGCTTCCTCGACATGCTCAAGGTGGCGCGCATCACGGTCGTGTCCACCTCGCGGATGGACGGTCTCTCCACCAACGAGGCCACCACCACCGGGATCACGACCATCGCCGACACCTGGATCCACCTCTCCTACATCGTCCGGGACGGCGAGCGGAACCGGGCCCTGACGATCGTCAAATCGCGCGGCACGGGGCATTCCAATCAGGTGCGTGAATTGACCCTCTCCGACCAAGGCGTCACGCTCACCGACACCGTCATCCCCCAGGGGAGCGCGCTCATGGGCGTGGCCCGATGGGAGTGGGAGCACGCCGATCGCGCGGCCCCCCACGCCAGGCGCTAGCATGCCGCCCCTTCGGCCCAAACCCGCGCCAAGGCTGCGTCTGCGCCTGTACGTCGCGGGCAATGCGCCCAACTCCCTGCACGCCATCGCCAATCTCACGGCGCTCTGCGACCAGCACTTCCCATCAGCGCACCACATCGAGATCGTCGATCTGCTCACGCACCCGCAGCGCGCGCTCGCCGACGGGATCATCGTGACCCCCACGCTGGTCAAGCTGTCCCCGGCGCCCGTCCAGCACGTGGTGGGCAGTCTCTCCGACGCCACGCACGTGCTGCGCGCGCTGGGGGGATCATGATCCGCGAAGCGGCGCCGCATGCGCGACCCCTCGCGCGACGTCTGGCCGAGGCCGAGGAGACCATCGCCGCCCTGCTGTCGCGGGAAATCGATGCCGTGGTCGACACCCCCAGCCAGACGCCGGTGCTGCTCAGCATCGCCCAGAAAGCCCTGCGCGCCAGCGAGGAACGCTATCGCCGCATCGTCGAGACCACCGACGAAGGGATCTCCATCGTCGATGCGGACGGCATCATCACCTTCGCCAACCGGCAGGTCGCCGAGATGCTCGGCTACACCGTGGACGAACTCATCGGCACGTCCATCTATCGGTGCATCGGCGCCGCAGAAACGGCGAACGCCGAGCGCCGCCTCCAACAATCGGAGCGCGGCATCTCGGAGGAGCACGAGGTCACCTACCTGCGAAAGGACGGCACCGAGCTGTGGGTGATGCTCCGCACCACGCCCATCCACGACGCCGACGGCCGCCACATGGGCACCCTCGGCATGATGACCGACCGGACGCACCGTCGAGCCGCCGAAGAAGCCCTGCGCAAGAGCGAGGCGCAGTACCGCCAGATCGTCGAAGCCACCACCGACGGCATCATCAAGACCGACCAGACCCTCACCATCGTCTTCGTCAACCGGCAGCTCGCGGACATGCTCGGCTACGAGCCGGCGGAGATGATCGGCCGGAGCCTGTACAGCATCATCGGCTCGGGCGGCAAGGAGATCGCCGACGAATCGCTCAGAAGCCGGCAACTGGGGCTGCATGGAATGGTGGACACCACGTATCGTCACAAGGACGGCACGGAGGTGTCGGTCAACATCGCCGGATCCGCGCTGTCGGACGGCGACGGCGCATTCACCGGCGCCCTGGGCATAGTCCGCAACGTCACCGCGCAGAAGAAGATGCAGTCGCAGTTGATGGTCAGCGATCGCATGGCGTCGGTGGGCATGCTGGCCGCCGGCGTGGCCCACGAGATCAACAACCCGCTCGCCGCGGTCATCGCCAACCTGGACTTCATCGTCGAGAGCATGAGCGTCGCTCCGGGCCATCCGTCGCCGTCGGCGCCGGCCCGCGATGCGTCCTGGATCCTGGACGACATCCGCTCGCCGCTCGAAGAAGCGCGTGATGCCGCGCAGCGCGTGCGGTTCATCGTCCGCGACCTCAAGGTCTTCTCGCGTTCGCCCGACCATGAGCAGCGCCACCCGGTGGATGTGCAGCCGATTCTGGAATCGTCGTTGCGCATGGCGTGGAACGAGATCCGGCATCGCGCCCGGGTCGTCACGCAGTTCGACGCCGTACCGGCCATCGACGCCAACGAGGCGCGGCTCGGACAGGTGTTCCTCAACCTGCTCGTCAATGCGGCGCAGGCGTTGCCGGAAGGCCAGGCGGAACGCCATGAGGTGCGCGTGTCCACCCGCGTCGAAGGCGATCGCGTGGTCATCGAGGTGGGCGACACCGGCCCGGGGATCCCGCCGGAGGTGCTTCCCCGGATCTTCGACGCGTTCTTCACCACCAAGGCCGTGGGGGTGGGCACCGGGCTCGGCCTCGCGATCAGCCATCGCATCGTCGCCGACATGGGCGGCGCGCTCACCGTCCAGAGCACGCAGGGACAGGGCACCGTGTTTCGAGTAGCACTGCCCATCGCTTCAATGACTCCGGTGGCCCTGCCCACCGACGCGCCGCCCGCCACGGTGCACGGTCGCCGCGGCAAGATATTGCTGGTGGACGACGAACCCACCATCGTGCGCGTGGCGCAGCGCATCCTGGCCACGGAGCACGAAGTCGTGGCCACCGTGTCGGCCCGGGAAGCGCTGGCCCGCTGCGCCGGCGGCCAGCGGTTCGACCTCATTCTGTGCGACCTGATGATGCCGGACATGACCGGCATGGACCTGCATCGCGAACTCGCGCGCATCGCCCCCGAGCAGGCCAATCGCATGATCTTCCTCACCGGCGGCGCCTTCACGCCGCAGGCGCGGACGTTCCTCGCCGATCCTCCCAAGGAGTACATCGAAAAGCCGTTCGATGCGGCCAATCTCCGCGCCATCGTTCACCGGCACCTGCGATCGATGACGCCCGACCCTGCCCCACCCTCAGCGCCCCAGTAGCTCACCCGTCGTCGAACCACCGGGTGGCCCGCGCCAGCCGCTCCTCGATGCGGGCCGCGTCCCGCGCCCCGATCTCGTGCCGCAGGCTCCGCAGCGTCGCCTCGCACGCATCGAGCGCGCTGGCGAGCGCGTCCGCATTCTGGAGCGCGATGTCCGTCCAGAGTTCCGGCGGGCTCGCCGCCAGCCGAGTCATGTCGCGACCGCCGGGTCCCAACTCGGCGCGGGCCACGCCGGCGCCCTGCAGCGCGAGCACCAGCGCCGAGGCGAGCATGTGCGGCAGGTGGCTGGTGAGACCCAGCCGCTGGTCATGCGCCGCCGCCCCCACGCGCACCGGCGCCGCACCGAGCGCTCGCCAGAATTCCTCGGCCGCCACCACGCGATCCTCGCCGCCGCTCGCCGGCTGGCACACGAACACCGGCGCGCCGGCAAAGAGCCCGGCTCGGGACGCGTCCCACCCCGAACGATGATCTCCCGCCAGCGGATGACAGCCCACGAAGCGGTCCCCGATGCCCAGCGTTTCGGCGCGGGCCTCGATCGCCGCCTTGGTGCCGCCCACGTCCATCACCAGGTGCCTCGGCGTGAGTGCCGGCGCCAGTGAGTCGAGCACCGAGAGCGCCGCGGTCACGGGCACGGCGATCACCACCGCCTGCGCGGCGGCCACTTCGTGGAGCGCATCCACCAGCCGCACACGGGCCAACGTTGCATCCGTCAGCGCTCGCAATCGCTCCACCTGCCGGTCATACGCGATCACGTCCACGCCGCGCGCAATCAGATCGCGCGCCAGCGACCCTCCAATCAATCCGAGTCCCACGATCCCCACGCATCCCGACCGTTCGCCCACGGTCAATCCTCCGTGAGCTGGACGCGGCGCGACGTCCCGATCAGGTGCCAGAACAGGTAGCGCACGTCCTCCTCGGGCGCGCCTTCCTCGCGCGCCATCTCGCTCGCCCGCCGCACCACCGCCGCTTCCTGCGCCGGATCCAGCGCCGGCAGTCCCGCGATGCGCTTGGCCGCCCCCACGCGACGCGCCAGTTGGATGCGCCCGGCCACCAGCCGGATGATGGCGCGATCCGTCTCCTCGATCTCGCGCCGCAGGCCGGCCAGCTCCCGCTGCGCGGCGTCGACGTCAGCTACGGTGTGACTCATGCCACCGCCTCCGCCGTTGCGTTGCTGCGCGACATGGTCCGCCCCGCGGCATGCGCGAACGCCGGCAGCCGCTGCATCAGGCGCTCGAACGCCTCCACGCTCAGCGATTGATCGCCGTCCGACAGCGCGTGCTCCGGCTGCGGGTGCACCTCAATCATCAACCCGTCCGCTCCCGCGGCCACGGCCGCGAACGCCAGCGGCTCCACCAGATACGCCCGCCCGCCGGCGTGGCTGGGATCCACGATCACGGGCAGATGGGTCTCGCGCTTGAGCACCGGAATGGCCGACACGTCGAGCGTGTTGCGGGTGGCGGTCTCGAACGTGCGGATGCCGCGCTCGCAGAGCACCACGTTGGCATTGCCCTGCGCCATCACATACTCGGCGGCCATCAGCAGTTCGCTCACGGTGGCGGACATGCCGCGCTTGATCAGCACCGGACGCTGCGTGCTCCCCACTTCGGCCAGGAGCGGAAAGTTCTGCATGTTGCGGGCGCCGATCTGCAGCATGTCCGCGTGCTCGGCCACCGTCTCCACCTGGCGGGTATCCATCACCTCGGTGACGGTCGGCAGGCCGGTGGCCGTTCGCACCTCGCGGAGCATGCGCAGCGCCGCATGGCCCAACCCCTGAAACGCATACGGCGACGTGCGCGGCTTGAACGCGCCGCCGCGGAGCATCGCGGCGCCGGCGTCGCGCACTGCCAGCGCCGTGCGCGCGAGCATCTCGCGCCCTTCCACCGAGCACGGCCCCGCGATCACGACCAGCGCCCGTCCGCCGATCGCCGTGCCCGCCGCGTCGCCGAACCGCACCACCGTGCCGTCCGGCCGGAAGTCGCGACCCGCCAGCTTGTATGGCTTGAGCACCGGCGTCACCGATTCCACACCGGGAATGGCCAGCAGCGCGGCCTCGCGCAACAACGACTCGTCGCCGATGCAGCCGACGATCGTGCGCTGCTCCCCGCGCGAGACGTGCGTGCGGCCGCCCATCGCCTCCACGCGTTCGCGGATATGGTCCAACTCTGCCTCGGTGATCTGTGCCTTGGTGATGAGGATCATGCCTGCTCCGTTGGGTGGGCGTGCAGCGGGTGGTGGCCAGGGGGATGGACGCAAAAAAAGGCCCGTGGAAATCCACGGGCCAACCGCGAGTCGAGCGTCGTATGCCGCGTGCTATCCGCGCATACGCCGCCGCTCACGGCCCGTGGAACGGGCCGTGCGGTAATAGTACGCGTAGGAGCGCGGGTCGCGGTTCATGCGGGGGAATGTACGCGGCGCGGCGTTGTCGTCAAGCGCCGGGACTCCGGGCATGGTACCCATCGCCAGAGCAAGCGCGGGCCGTCACCCGCGAGTCACCCTTTTGAGCGATGCCCACGTGTTTGGATCGCGCGTAGCTTGCGGATCACCAGGAGCTACTCATGTCCAAGCACCCCAAGACACGCAACAGGAAGCGCGCCAACGTCGCAGGCACCACGCGCGCCAACGTCGCGAGAACCACGCGGCCCGACACGCCCGAACTCGAAGGCGGAACGCCGCTCCCCGAGGAGTTGACCGGCCGCGCCAGCGGCACCAGGGAAAGTCTGGGCGCCCTGTTCGCCAACGTCGGCGCCCAGCATATGGCCGACGGATTTCGCGGCGGAAGCAACGACGACGTCGGGTCGGACATCCCCAAGGGGGACGACACGAGACCCGACGTCGAAGAGGACGTGACCGCGGTGTGATGGCGACTACGAACGGGCCAGCCGGCGCTCCCTAGCTGGGGAGGCCGCCCGGGACGATCGAGCAGTCGGCCGCAAGCGTCGAGCCGTCGGTGAGACCAGGAACGGACGAGCCGGGGAACCCGTCGCCGTGGCCGAGGTGCGCCGGAACCGCCGGCGCGCCTACGGTGATCAGGATGAACGTTCCGTTACCCGTGCGGTGGCAGACGTCCACTTTGGTCGTGCCGGCGCCCACGGACAATGCGGGGCGGCCCGCGGTGACGTTGCGGGTGGCCGGGCTGGTGACCGTGGAGTCGGCGCAAGCGCCGACCGCCAAGACGGACACGAACAGCGCCAGGTTCCTGATGCTTGTGGGGGGCATAGCCATTCTCCTGGAGTTGAAGCGCTCGGTACGCGAGCGGGGGACATAACCACGCTCGGACGCGGACGGTACGAAGTTCCCGGATACCGGACAATTGCCACAATGACCGGGCCGGCCCCCCGGTGTCACGAAGGGCCACACTCCGGTACGCAAGTTGTTGTGGAGCTTGGAGTGCCGCTTTCGCCGACCCAGGTAAATCTGCCCGAACGCGTGGCGCGCTGGGCCGGCGTGGCGGAATCGGTCAGGGCTTGATCGACGCGTGGATCACCGGCTTGAACATCAGTCCGTTCTGCATCATCGTGCCGCCGCGCATCACGAAGCTGCTGTCCACCATGAAGTCCACCAGCACCGTGGTGGTCTGGTTCGCCGTGATGGTCACGGGCTGCGTGAGGATGATCTTGATCCCGCTCCGCGACCCGCTCGGGAACATGACGCTGGGCGTGCTCGTGCCGCTCAGCACCGTCCCGTTCTTCAACGTGACGCTCGATCGCGTGGGATCGATGACGAGGCGAAACCCGAGGTAGTTCCCGGCCGGCATGTTGGCGGAGCCGAGGGGCAGCGACACTCCGTTCTGATACGCCAGCAGGTTGACGCTCACGTTGGGCGTGGCGAGCGGCGTCCAACCGCCCACCGTCGCGCTGTCGTCCCTGGCGCCCATCGCCGCCGTCGCCGAGTCGGCCTCGGCCGTGCGTCCGTCCACGCGCACCACGAACACGTCCACGCTCTTCACCGAGTCCGTCGAGAACGGCGCATCGGTGAGCTGCACGGCCACCGTGCCGGTTCCAGTCGATTTGGCTGCCGTGGTCGAACTGCAAGCGGCGACAACTGCGGCAACTGCCAGCAAAGCGGCGGCGCCGGCGGCGCGGCTGTATGAAGAAAATGCCATGGTGCCCTCGTTGGTGATCGTGTGGCTCGTCTCATGTCCCGGCGGCGTCGGACTGAGATTCCGAGGGCGTGGTACACGATGAATGCGTAGCGCACCACGAGCCACACGACCATCACTCGAACGGGCTAGTCACGGCGAGATGGTGCTTGGGAAACGCACCGATGACAACGCCCCGGCTGGCGTACCGTTGCCGCCTACTTCACCACCAGCACGCCGTACATGCCGCTGCCGGCCGAGCCGTGGTACTTGCAGTGATACGGGTACGTGCCCGCCGCGGTGAACGTCTGA